>DATKQA010000408.1:0-6766 GCA_035523835.1 Candidatus Sulfotelmatobacter sp. | reverse complement strand
GCCCCAAAGCGACGCGATCCCCGCGGCGATGCAGGCGAAGGGGTTGGCGCCCGACGATCCGGCGATGCGCACGGTCGAGGTCGAGGCATTCTGCTCGTGATCCGCATGGAGCACGAAGATGCGGTCGATCGCCTTCGCCAGGATCGGATTGATCTCGTATTCCTCGCACGGCACGCCGAAACACATATAGAGGAAATTCTCCGAGTACTTCAGCGCGTTGCGCGGGTACATGAAGGGCTGGCCGATCGTGTACTTGTGGGCCATGGCGGCCAGCGTCGGCATCTTGGCGATGAGGCGGTGCGACGCGACCAGCCGCTGCCGCGGGTCATGGATGTCGGTCGAATCATGATAGAAGGCGGATAGCGCCCCCACGACGCCGCACATCACCGCCATCGGATGAGCGTCGCGGCGGAACCCCCTGAAAAACGTGGTGATCTGCTCGTGCACCATGGTGTGCATGGTGATGTCGTGCTCGAACTTGGTCTTCTGGGCCGGGGAGGGGAGCTCGCCGTTCAACAGAAGATAGCAGACCTCCGGGAAGTCGCTGTGGTCGGCCAGCTCCTCGATCGGATAGCCGCGGTAGAGCAGCACGCCGGCGTCGCCGTCGATATAGGTGATCTTGCTTTCGCAGCTTGCCGTCGAGGTGAAGCCGGGATCGTAGGTGAAATGCCCGGTCTCGGCATAGAGCTTGCGGACGTCGATGACCTTCGGCCCCACGCTCCCGTTCATCATCGGCAGCTCGACGCTCTTGTTGGTGCCGCTTTCGTTGAGGGTGACGCTTCCGGCTTTGCTCATGATGCCAATCCTTCTGTCGAGCGACGCTCCGTCGCGCTGCACCGCGAAAGCGCCTAGGTTGCGCCGCAGTATAGACCCGCCTTGCGCGTCCTGTTAAGGCCGCATGCGGGCGATTTTCCGGCCCGACCCGTTAGGATCGTGTTAAGGCGTCGTCGAGACGGGCCAGCGTTTCCTCGCGGCCGAGCGCCGCCAGCACGTCGAAGATCGGCGGCGAAACGGCCTGTCCGGTCAGCGCCGCGCGCAGCGGCTGCGCCAGCTTGCCGAGCTTGAGCCCGCTCGCCTCGGCGAAGGCGCGCACGGCGGCCTCGGTGGTGGCGGCGTTCCAGGGCGCGACCTCGGCCAGGCGCCGGCGCACCGCGTCGAGGGCCGCGACGGCCTCGCCGGCAAGCTGCTTCGCCGCCGCGGCGTCGTAGGCGAGCGGGCGCGCGGCGACGACGAAGCCGGCCTTGTCGGCCAGTTCGATCAGGGTCTTTGCCCGCTCCTTGAGGCTCGGCATGGCGATCAGCAGGCCGGTCCGTTCCCGCTCGGTGAGCGGGCGTCCGGTCTTCTCCTCCAGGAACGGCAGCATGGCCGCGACCAGCGCCTCGTCGCCGCTCTGGCGGATATAGAGGCCGTTCAGGTGCTCGAGCTTGGCGAAGTCGAAGCGCGACGGCGAGCGGCCGACATTGTCCAGGTCGAACCAGGCGATCGCCTGCGCGGTGCCGATCACCTCGTCGTCGCCGTGGCTCCAGCCGAGGCGCAGCAGGTAGTTGCGCAGCGCCTCCGGCAGATAGCCCATGGCGCGGTAGGCCTCGATGCCGAGCGCGCCGTGGCGCTTCGAGAGCTTGGCGCCGTCCGCGCCGTGGATCAGCGGGATATGGCTGAAATGCGGGACGTCCCAGCCCATGGCGCGATAGATCTGGGTCTGGCGGAAGGTGTTGGTCAGGTGATCGTCGCCGCGGATGACGTGGGTGATGCCCATGTCGTGGTCGTCGACCACGACCGAGAGGTTGTAGGTCGGCGTGCCGTCGGCGCGCAGGATGATCAGGTCGTCGAGCTGCTCGTTGGCGACGGTGACGGCGCCCTGCACCAGGTCGCGAATGACCGTCTCGCCGCTCTGCGGCGCCTTGAAGCGGATCACCGGCCGCACGCCGGATGGCGCCTCGCCGGGGTCGCGGTCGCGCCAGTAGCCGTTGTAGCGCATCGAGCGGCCTTCCGCCTTGGCCTGCTCGCGCATGGCCTCGAGCTCGGCCGGCGAGCAATAGCAGTAATAGGCCTTGCCCTCGGCCAGCAGCCGGCGGGCGACCTCGGCATGGCGCGCGGCGCGGGCGAACTGGAACAGCACCTCGCCGTCCCAGTCGAGGCCGAGCCAGCGCATGCCCTCGAAGATGGCGGCGATGGCCGCCTCGGTCGAGCGCGCCCGGTCGGTGTCCTCGATGCGGAGATGGAAGCGCCCGCCGTGATGGCGGGTGAACAGCCAGTTGAACAGCGCCGTGCGGGCCCCGCCGATATGCAGAAAGCCGGTCGGAGATGGCGCAAAACGGGTGACGACGCTCATGGCTGCCTGGTTTGCCTGTGCCGCTGTCCCGGCCGTAGACTGGCGCCGCACGGCCATCGGGAGGCTGCTGTGTATCATACCGCAGGCATGGTTTCGACCGTGCCGTGTCCGGCGCCATGAGAGCGCTGACCCCGGTCCGGCGTGCCGCCGCGGCCGTGCGCGGCTGGCCGGCGGCAGCGGTGCTCGCGGCGGCCCTGGCGGCCGAGCGCGAGCGCTGGGTGCTCTGGCTGCCGGTCGGTTTCGGCGCCGGCATCGGCCTCTATTTCGCCTGGGCCAGCGAGCCGCTGCGCTGGACCGCGCCGCTCTGGGTCGCGCTCTGCGCCGCGCTCGGCATCGTCGGCCGGCGCCAGGCCGGCATGGTGCTGCTGGCGCTGGCGCTCGGCAGCATCGGCCTCGGCTTCGCCGACGCCGGACATCGCACCGACCTCGTCGCCGCGCCGCTGCTGACGCACAGGGTGGGGCCGACCTATCTCACCGGCCGCGTGCTCTATGTCGCCGCCAGCGAGAAGCGCCAGCGGCTGCTGCTCGACCGGCTGCAGATCGACAAGCTGGCGCCGGCGGCGACGCCGGCCCGCGTGCGCGTCACCATGCCGGCGCGGCACGCGCCGATCCATCCCGGCGACTGGGTGCGGCTGCGCGCCGAGCTGGATCCGCCGCCGCCGCCGGCGACGCCGGGGACGCTCGACTTTCCCCGCCAGGCTTTCTTCCAGCGGCTCGGTGCCGTCGGCTTCAGCTTCGGTGCGGCGCGGGTGATCGCGGCGCCGGCCGATGCGCCGCCCGAGACGCGCATCGGCGCCTTCACCTGCCGGCTGAACCGGCTGCGCCAGGCGCTGCTGGCGCATGTCACGGCGCGGTTGCCGGGCGCCACCGGCGGGCTGGCGGCGGCGTTGATGACCGGCGACCGCAGCGCCATCCCGGAGGATGTCATCAAGGCGATGCAGGATTCCGGCCTGGCGCATCTTCTGGTCATCGCCGGGCTGCATCTCTCCTTCGTCGCCGGCATCCTGTTCTTCAGCGTGCGCCTGCTGCTGGCGGCGATCCCGGCGATCGCGCTGAACCATCCGACCAAGAAATGGGCCGCGGCGGCGACGCTCGCCGGCACCTTCGCCTATCTGATGATCAGCGGCGCGACGGTGCCGACGCAGCGCGCCTTCCTGATGACCTCGGCGGCGGTGCTGGCGGTGCTGCTCGACCGCCAGGCGCTGTCCATGCGCGTCGTCGCCTGGGCGGCGCTGCTGATTCTCATGCTGCAGCCGGAAAGCCTGCTCGACGTCAGCTTCCAGATGTCCTTCGCCGCCGTGGTCGGGCTGATCGCCTGCTACGAGGTGGCGAGCGAGCCGCTGGCGCGCTTGCGCTCGCGCACCGGCTGGCTCGGCAGCAGCCTCGTGCATCTCGCCGCCGTCGGTCTCACCACGCTGGTCGCCGGCCTGGCGACGGCGCCCTTCGCGCTCTACCACTTCAACCGCTTCGTCGATTACGGCCTGCTCGGCAATCTGCTCGCCGTGCCGCTCACCGGCATCTGGGTGATGCCCTGGGCCATCGTCGCCTTCCTGCTGATGCCCTTCGGCCTGGACGGGCTGGCGCTCGTGCCGATGGGCTGGGGCGTCGACGGCATCATCGCCATCGCGCGCGCGGTGGCGGCGCTGCCGGGCGCGGTGCTGCTGCTGCCGCCGCTGCCGCTCTGGGGCCTCGTGCTGTCGAGCGCCGGCGGCCTCTGGCTCTGCTTGTGGCGCCGGCCCTGGCGGCTCGCCGGCGTCGCCGCCATCATCGTCGGCCTGGCCGGCATCTGGCTCGTGCCGCGGCCCGACATCCTGGTGGACGGCGAGGGCAAGTTCTTCGCCGTGCGCGGGGCCGACGGCCGCCTCATGGTGTCGCCGGCGCGCGGCGCGCGCATCGCCGAGGATAGCTGGCTGCGCCACGACGGCGAGATCGCGCCGGCGCCCTGGCCGAAGAGCGGCGCCAGCGACGACGGCCGGCTGCGCTGCGACGCGCTCGGCTGCATCTATCGCGCCGACGGCATGCTGGTCGCCCTGCCGCGCCAGGACGCGGCGCTGGTCGAGGATTGCCAGCGCGCCGACGTGGTGGTGAGCGCCGTGCCGGTGCGCGGCCGCTGCCCCGGCGCGCGCATCGTCGTCGACCGCTTCGACCTCTGGCGTCACGGCGGGCACGCGATCTACCTCCGCCCCGACGGCACGGTGCGGATCGAGACGGTCGACCAATGGCGCGGCGTGCGGCCCTGGTCGCCGCCGCCGCTCTCGCGCGCCGAGCGGGCGGCGCGGGGCGAGTGAGCGGAGCGGGGGCAATCCTATGCGTCATGCCCGCGCCAAGTGGGTATCCAGGAACGCCGCACAATTCGCCTGGACCGGCTTTCGCCAGGGTGACGAAGAAGAAAATCAATCCGAGCTCGCCACGCGCTACACAAGGTCGATCGTGCGCCGCTCGCGGAGCGAGCGCTGCGTCGCCAAGGACAGCTTCAATGCCGCCAGCGCATGCTCGGGCGCCAGCAGATCGCGGTCCGCCTGGCCGGCGATGCCGTCGGCGAAGTGGCGCAATTCCCAGGCATAGGGGTCATGGCCGGCGAGCGCCACCGGCTGCGGCGGCCCGTCCGCGGGATAGAACTCGAAGCGGCTCGACGGCGGCAGCCTGTCGAACGTGGTCTCCAGCACATAGGCGCCGCCCTCGAACAGCGCGCGGAAGCCGGTGCGGAAGGTGAAGCCGGCCGGCAGCATGCCGCTTGCCGCGATCGTCGCCTGCCGGCCGTCGCCGAAGTCGAGCAGCGCGGTGATCTCGCCGGGACGGTCGGCGGCAAGATTCGTCGCCGCCGCCGTCAGCCGCCGGGGCTTGCCGAGCAGCCAGGCCGCGGCGTCGAAATCGAAGGTCATCAGTTCGATCGATGGTTCGCCGTAGTGCGGCTTGTGGTCGGAAGCGCCGGGGCGGAGATAGGAGCCGAGCCGGTGCATGGCCAGGCTGAGCAGCCGGCCGTGCGTCCCCGCCGCGACCTTCTCGCGCACATATTGGTAGGGCGCGACGGCGCGCATCAGCAGTCCGACGGCAAGATATCGGTCCGCCCGCCGCGCGGCGGCGATCATTGCCTCGGCCTCGGCGATGCCGAGCGCGAACGGCGTCTCGCAGAAGACATGCTTGCCGCGCGCCAGCGCGGCAAGGGCGAATTCGGCGTGGCAACGCGAGGGCAGGCAGATGTCGATGGCATCGACCGCCGGATCGTCGAGCAGAACATGGGGATCGACCGCCGGCGCCGTGCCGAAGGTCCCGGCCATCGTCCGCGCCCGCGCGCCGTCGCGGCTGAAGATGCCGGCGATCTCGCTGCCGTCGATGCTGCGCCAGGCGGCCGCGTGGGCCGCCCCCATGCTGCCGGCGCCGAGGATGCCGACCTTCATCCCCGACGCCGCCGGCTCAGTTGTATTTGCGCAGCAGCCCGACCAGCTTGCCCTGCACGCGCACGCGGTCCGGGCCGAAGATGCGCGTCTCGTAGGCCGGGTTCGCGGCCTCCAGCGCCACCGAGTTGCCTTTGCGGCGCAGCCGCTTCAAGGTGGCTTCCTGCTCGTCGACGAGGGCCACGACGATGGTGCCGTTCTCGGCCGTGTCGCAGCGCTGCAGGATGACGATGTCGCCGTCGAGGATGCCGGCCTCGATCATCGAATCGCCGGCCACTTCCAGCGCGTAATGCTCGCCCCCGGCGAGCAGCGCCGGCGGCACCTCGATCTGGTTCGACTGGTCGCGCAGCGCCTCGATCGGCGTGCCGGCGGCGATGCGGCCGTAGAGCGGCAGGCCGACCGTGTCGCCGGCCGCGGCGGTGGCGCCGCCGGTCGGGAAGCGGCCCTCGATGACGCTCGGCGCGAAGCCGCCGCGGCGCGGCGGCGGCGGCACGGTGGCATCGGGCAGCTTCACCACTTCGAGCGCGCGGGCGCGATGCGGCAGCCGACGGATGAAGCCGCGCTCCTCGAGCCCGGTGATCAGGCGGTGGATGCCCGATTTCGATTTCAGGTTCAGCGCATCCTTCATCTCGTCGAACGAGGGCGACACCCCCGACGCTTCGAGATGACGATGGATATACATCAGCAATTCGTGCTGCTTCCGGGTCAGCATCCCATTACCCCTCTATATCTAGAACAAAACCGCAACCCGATACGCATGTTCTAGTTTGGTTCCGTCGCTTCGTCAAGAACAAAAGGGGATGGCGGCCGGGGCGGATTTCCGGCGGAAATTTTTTCGCGTCAGAGGCCGTAGCCGGCAAGCGGAATCATGTCGACGGTCTCGCCGGCCCTGGCCGCCGGCGCCAGCGGCGGGCGGACCACCAGGCAATCGGCGGCGGCGAGGCGCGACAGCATCGAGGAATCCTGCTTGGCGAAGGGCGTCGCCACCGCCTGGCCGGCGGCGTCCCAGGCGAGCGTGGCGCGCAGATAATCTTCCCGG
>DATKQA010000407.1:0-5128 GCA_035523835.1 Candidatus Sulfotelmatobacter sp. | reverse complement strand
TGCAGCAGCAGCACCAAAGGGCCGTCCGCCGGCCCTTCGACCCAGGCGCTGAAGCGAAGACCGGAAGCTGTGGTCAGGGTCGTCAGCTCGGGCATCGCACGCTCCCATTGCTCGTGGCGTCTGCCCGAACCAGCCGACCGGCTGCTGGGCCCTGGAGGGTGCGGCAACTGGCCCGCCGGCGCGACCGGTACAGGTCAGGCGGCTGTCCGAAGAACTGTACATGTTTGTCGGGGAGGCCAGTGAACATTCTCCGACACATTCGGCAGCGCGATCCGGACAGCGGCGGATGCAGGGCAGCATCGACTATGACGAGCAGGGCTCCGGCCCGACGATCCTGCTGGTTCCGGGATCGTGCAGTACCGGCGCGGCCTGGCGGCCGGTGATCGCCGCGCTCGGCGATCGCTTCCGCACGGTGACCACGAGCCTGCCGGGCTGCGGCGGCACCATCGAAAATCGCAGCAGCGGGCATTGCTCGATCGCCGACGTCGCCGATGTGCTGGAGGCGGTGATCCGGCGCGCCGGCGCGCGCGTGCACCTGGTCGGCCATTCTTTCGGCGGGCTGGCGGCGCTCGCCGCCGCGCGACGTGCGCATCTGCCCGTTGCCAGCTTGACGGTCCTGGAGGCGCCGGCCGCCGAGGCCTTGCGCACCGCGGGGGAGCCGGAGCACTACCGCGCCTTCCGCGACATGACCGATGCCTATTTCGCCGCCTTCGCCGCCGGCGACCAGGAGGCCGTGGCCGGCATGATCGATTTCTACGGCGGCCCGGGTACCTTCGCCGCCTGGCCGCAGAAGGTACGCGGCTACGCCATCGCGACGACCGCCGCCAATATCCTGGATTGGGCCTGCGCCTATGGCTTTGCCTTGTCGCCGTCGTCGCTTGTCGGCGTGAAGCTGCCGACCCTGATCGCCTGGGGCGAGGCCAGCCACCCGGCGGCGCAGCGCGCCAACCAGGTGCTGGCTTCCTACCTGGCGGGGGCGTCGACCGCGACGATTTCCGGTGCGACGCATTTCATGATCGCCACCCATGCCAAGGAGGTGGCCGCAATCATCGCCGACCATGTCGGGCGGGCGGGTTAGGATCGACGACGGTTCACGGCGCCGACCCTGCGTCGGGCCCGCGCTTGTTGAACGCCGCCGGCTGAAGGCGGAGCCCTGAACATGCGCTGTTCCGCATGCGCTGCCGAAAACGCACCCGACCGCCGTTTCTGCGGCGAGTGCGGCGCGCCGCTCGCGATCGTCTGCCCCCTCTGCCGGTTCGAGAACCGGCCGCCAGCGAAGTTCTGTGGCGGTTGCGGCGCCAGCCTGGCCGGCGTTCTCGCGCCGGCGCTGCCGAGCGCGGCACCCGAAAGCTACACGCCGAAGCCGCTCGCCGAGCGCATCCTGAGCAGCCGCGGCGCCTTGGAAGGCGAGCGCAAGCAGGTCACCGTGCTGTTCGCCGACATCAAGGGCTCCATGGAGCTGATTGACGGTGCCGACCCGGAAGACGCGCGACGGATACTCGACCCGACCGTGGAAGCCATGATGCGGGCCGTTCACCGCTACGAGGGCACCGTCAACAAGGTGCTCGGCGACGGCATCATGGCGCTTTTCGGCGCGCCGATCGCGCATGAGGACCATGCGGTCCGGGCGTGCTATGCCGCGCTGGCCATGCAGAAGGCGCTCGGCGACATGACCGAGCAGACCCGGCGCGACTTCGGCGTCGAGGTGCAGGTGCGGATCGGCCTGCATTCCGGCGAAGTGGTGGTGCGCGCCATCGGCAACGACCTGACCATGGACTATGACGCCATCGGTCCGACTACCCATCTCGCCTCGCGGATGGAGCAATTGGCACCGCCCGGCACCATCCGCATGACGGCCGATACCTTGCGCCTGGCCGAAGGCCTGGTGCAGGTGCACCCGCTCGGCCCGATTCCGGTCAAGGGCTTGATGCGACCGCTGGATATCTTCGAGCTCACCGGCATTGCCCAGGGCCGCACCCGACTTCAGGCTTCCGCCGCCGCCGGCTTCACCCGTTTCGTCGGCCGCGAGCGCGAGATGGATGCGCTGAACGCGGCTCTGGAGCGTGCCGGCTGCGGCGCCGGCCAGGTGGTGACGGTGGCCGGCGAGCCGGGCGTCGGCAAGTCGCGGCTCTACTACGAATTCATTCATTCGCACCGCACGCGCGATTGGCTGGTGCTGGAAAGCGGCTCGGTGTCGCATGGCAAGGCGACCGCCTATCTGCCGCTCACCGATCTGCTCAGGCGCTATTTCCAGATCGAGGCCGCCGACGACGCGCGCCGCCTTCGCGAGAAGGTGACCGGCAAGCTGCTGACGCTGGACGACTCGTTTCGTGCCGCCTTGCCGGCTTTTTTCGGCCTGCTTGACGTGCCGGCCGACGATCCGGCCTGGCTCGACGGCGACCCGGCACGCCGGCGCCGGCGGACCCTCGATGCCTGCCGGAAATTGCTGCTGCGCGAGGCTGCGGTGCAGCCGACCGTCATCGTCTTCGAAGATCTGCATTGGATGGACAGCGAAAGCCTGGCCTTCGTCGAAAGCCTGATCGAGGGCCTGCCGAATGCGCCAATCCTTCTGCTGCTGAATTTCCGGCCCGAATTCCACTGCCCGTGGGGCAGCGGCGACAACTGCACGTCCATCCGCATCGAACCGCTTAAGCCGCAGGGCGCGGCCGATTTGCTGCAGGACAGGCTCGGCGACGATACCTCGCTCTGCATGCTGAAGCCGCTCCTCATCGAACGCACCGAAGGCAATCCCTTCTTCCTGGAAGAGAGCGTTCGCACCCTGATCGAAAGCGGTGCCCTGGTCGGCGCGCGCGGCAACTATTGCCTGGCGGCGCCGCTCACCGCCATTGCCCTGCCGGTGACCGTGCAGTCGGTCCTCGCGGCGCGCATCGACCGGCTGGGCCCGGAAGACAAGCGGCTGCTGCAGTCGGCATCGGTGATCGGCAAGGACTTCGCCTTGCCCCTCCTTGGCGAGATCGCCGACGTCGACGCCGACAGCTTGCAGCGCGGCCTCGCCAACCTGCAGGCTGCGGAATTCATCTATGCGACGCGCCTCTATCCGGAGGCGGAATATACCTTCAATCACGCGCTGACCCAGGACGTGACCTATGGCGGCCTGGTGGCGGAGCGCCGCCAGGTGCTGCACGCCAATATCGTCGCGGCGATCGAGCGCCTGCACGCCGATCGCCTGGCCGAGCATGTCGATCGCCTGGCCTACCACGCGGCGCGCGGCGCGATCTGGGAGAAGGCACACGTCTTCGGCATGCTCGCCGGCCGGCGCGCTTCCGAGCGTTCGGCCAACCGGGCGGCGGTGGAGGCGTTCGAGACGGCGCTTGCCGCGCTGGCGCATTTGCCCGAGACGCCGGAGCGGATGGCCGAGAACATCGATCTCAGGTTTGCTCTGCGCGATGCGCTATTCGTGGTGAACGAGCACGCCGCCATCCTGCCGCACCTGCAGCACGCCGAGGCGCTCGCGCAGCAGCTCGGCGATCGCCGCCGCTACGTGCTCGCGGTGCTCTATATGTGCGGTTTCTATTGGCAGCAGGGGCGGATCGGCGAGGCGATCGAACACGGTCGGACGGCACGCCGCCTCGCCGACGAGCACGGCGACCGGCGGCTCGGCGCCATCGCCCGCTATCGGCTCGGGCCGAACCTCATCGGGCTCGGCGACTATCGGGAGGCGGCGGCGGTGCTCGGTGAAGCCCTGGCCATGCTCGACAACGACGGATGCCGTCATCTCTTTCGTTTCGGCGGATTGGTATTTGCCTTCGCCAGCTCCTTCCGCGCCTGGGCCTTGGCGGAGCTCGGCGAGTTCGCCCTGGCCGAAGCGGTCGGCGTGCGCGGCATGAAGCTGGCCGAAGAGGCGCAGCAGGGCTATAGCATTTCCGTAGCGAGCTTCGGCCTCGCCTATACCTATCTCTACCGGCGGCAGTGGACCGCGGCCATCGCCGTGCTGGAGCGCGGCATGGAGCAGGCCGACGTGCACGGCGTCAGCGCCACGGTCGGCTGGATCGCGGCCAAACTTGCCTACGCCTATGCCATGACCGGGCGCCATGATGCGGCGATGAAGATGCTGGATCGGGCAAAGCATCCCGGCAACCTGAGTGCCACGCCCGACGCGGGCGTGCAGGTATGGATCGCCGACGTCTATGCCATGCTCGGCGCCGCCGGCGAAGCGGCGCAATGGCTTGCGCGCGCCCTGGAGCTGGCTCGGCACGGCCGCGAGCGCGGTTCGGAAGCCTGGGCCCTCAGGCTGCAAGGCGAATTTGCGCTGCGGGATCGTCGGGCTGACGCAGCGGCGGACTGTTTCGGCGCGGCGCTGGCTATCGCGGAGTCGCTTGGCATGCGACCGCTGCTGCTGCATTGTTATCGCGGTCTGGCTGAAGCGGCCAGGCTGGCCGGGCACTCGGCGGCGGCGGCAGCCGAAACGGCCGCGGCGCAGACACTCGGCGCCGAACTCGGTATCTTGGAGGCGACGATCTGATGCAAGTCTTGCGGAATTTTTACATAGCCTGAGGGGTAAATCATGCCGACGACCAGCAAGAACGCCGAGACCATTGCGCTGCATGCTGGCTATCGCAGCGATTCCGCGACCAATGCCGTTGCCGTGCCGATCTACCAGACCACCAGCTTCCAGTTCAATGACACGGGCCACGCCGCCCGCCTGTTCGGCCTCGAGGAACTCGGCAATATCTATACGCGCATCATGAACCCGACCCAGGCCGTGCTGGAGGAGCGCATCGCGGCGCTCGAAGGCGGCGTCGCCGCGCTCGGCCTTGCCTCCGGCCAGGCAGCCTCGCTGATGGCGGTGCAGAACATCACCCATGCCGGCGACAACTTCGTGGCCTCGACGGACCTCTACGGCGGCACCTGGAACCTGTTCCTGAACACGATGAAGACCATGGGCATCGAGGTGCGCTTCGTCGATCCCGCCGACCCGGAGAATTTCCGCCGCGCCACCGACAAACGTACCCGCTGCTACTACGCGGAGACGCTGCCGAATCCGAAGCTCACGGTATTTCCCATCGCCGAAGTGGCCAGGATCGGCCGCGAGCTCGGCGTGCCGCTCATCATGGACAATACGGCGGCGCCCATCATCTGCCGGCCGTTCGACCACGGTGCCGCCGTG
>DATKQA010000406.1:0-11853 GCA_035523835.1 Candidatus Sulfotelmatobacter sp. | reverse complement strand
CTGTATTTCGCGCGGCAACGACGTCGATATCCCATTGGGATAGACGGTGTCATCGTCCAGCCCTTCCGGCTCGAGGAAGATCTGATGCCGCTGCTTGGCCGCGAACCGTACTACCTTGTCTTCGATGGACGGGCAGTAGCGCGGCCCGGCACCTTCGATCTGGCCGGAATACATTGGGGCCCGATGCAGGTTCTGTCGGATCAGCTCATGCGTGGCTGCTGTCGTCTCCGTGATGTGGCAGCACACTTGCGGTGTCGTGATCTGCTCAGTCAGAAACGAGAAAGGCACCGGCGGGTCGTCTCCCCGCTGCACTTCCAGACCATCCCAGGCGATCGTGCGCCCATCCAGCCGCGGCGGCGTTCCGGTCTTCAGACGCCCAAGCGCAAAGCCTGCCCGCATCAATGTATGGGACAGCCCCGATGCGGCAGCTTCGCCGACCCTGCCCGCTGAGGTCTTTTTCTCTCCCACATGGATCAGCCCGCGCAGAAAGGTCCCGGTCGTCAGGATAACCTTGGCAGCCGCGATAATCTCGCCATCCCTAAGAACGACACCCGCGACTATTCCATCTTTGATGATGAGATCCTCGACCGAGCCGGCGCGAATGGTCAATCCCTGCTGCTCGTGCAGCGCATTTTGCATCGCGAGTCTGTAAAGTTTTCGGTCCGCCTGGGCGCGCGGGCCCCGGACGGCCGGCCCCTTGCTCCGATTGAGCAGCCGAAACTGGATACCCGCCTGATCGACGACCCGGCCCATCAACCCGTCCAGGGCATCAATCTCCCGAACGAGATGTCCTTTGGCCAACCCGCCGATCGCCGGATTGCACGACATTTCGCCGATTGTTTCGATATTATGGGTGAGAAGCAGCGTCCTGGCGCCTAGCCGCGCCGCCGCCGCCGCGGCTTCGCAGCCCGCGTGGCCGCCGCCGATAACAACGACATCATAGGCGAACATGGCCGGAAACTACGCGCATGGCTTTGCGGTGTCAAAGGGCGATTGGAAAATGTTTCACGTGAAACAGTGAGCGTCCGAGGCCCGTTATTTTCCGATGCAGAATTCCCGAAACACGATATCGAGAATATCCTCCACGTCCACGTGGCCGGTGATGCGGCCGAGGGCGCGGGCGGCGAGACGCAGGTCCTCGGCGGCAAGCTCTGCCGCGCCGGCGTTCAGAAACCGATCGAGATGGCTCGCACATTCCTCGAGGGCGCGACGATGGCGCAGGCGGGTTATCGCGGGTGCCGTTCCGATCTCAAGCTTCGACCGCGCTGCCTCGCCAAGAGCGGACATTAGCTCCCCCATACCCTCGCCTGTCGCTGCCGAAACCTCAAACGCCCTTGGGCCCGGCAGCGCCGCCGGTTTGATGGCGCGGCACAAATCGATCTTGGTCAGCACAATAAATGTATCTTCATCGATGACCGACTCCGCCGCGCTGTCCAGCTCCGGCCAGCGGCAGGCCTCGACGAGAACGAGCTTGAGATCGGCGTTTTCAGCCCTGGACAAAGCGCGGCGCATGCCCTCCTGCTCGACGGGGTCGTCGGACTCTCGCAATCCGGCCGTGTCGGCCATGACGACTGGAAAGCCATCGAGATCGAACAAGACCTCGATGACGTCGCGGGTCGTTCCGGCGATCGACGAAACGATGGCCGCGTCGCGGCGTGACAGCGCATTCAACAGGCTGGATTTACCGACATTAGGCGGACCCAGGATGACGATGGAAAATCCCTCCCGCAGCCGCTCGCCGCGATGGCCATCATCCAGGTGGAATTTGATATCGCCGAGCAGCTTCAACACAGGCGGCCTGACCTGGCTGGCCAGTTCCTCCGGCAGATCCTCGTCGGGAAAATCGATATCGGCTTCCACGCGGGCCAGCGCATGCAGCAAGGCGAGACGCCACTTCTCGTAAAGCGCGCCCAACTCGCCGCCCAACTGGCGCAAGGCCTGGCGGCGCTGCGCGGCGGTTTCGGCATTGACCAGGTCGGCAAGGCCTTCCGCCGCGGTCAGATCGAGCTTGCCGTTCTCGAAGGCGCGCCGGGAAAATTCCCCCGCTTCCGCCGGCCGCAGGTGCGGTAGCGCCGACAGCGCTTCCGCCATGGCGGCGATGACCGCACGTCCGCCGTGGACATGCAGCTCGACCACAGCTTCGCCGGTAAAGCTCGCGGGCGCGGGAAACCAGCATGCCAGGCCGCGGTCGATCGGTGTGCCATCGCGCGGGTCGCGGAACGAGGCCAGGGTGGCGCGGCGGGCCGGCGGTAGTGTCGCAAGTCCGCCGATATGCCGCAAGGCCTGGCCGGCCGCCGGCCCCGACAGCCGCAGCACGGCAATACCGGCGCGCCCGGCGCCCGATGCCAAGGCAAAGATCGTATCCTGTCGCACGCCCGTTATAGGACTATATTCTCTTAAGACTTCTCCCCCGACCGCGCCGGTGGAGCAGTCTGCGGCCAGAACATCTTCTGAAGCTGCTCGAAACCCTGGATCGACACCGGCAGCCAGGTCTTCAGCAGCATCTCCGGCTCGATGGCGGCAAGGTTCTGCTGCATGTGGTCCTGCAACTGCTGCATCAGCACCTTCTGCATCGGCTCGACATCGGGCAAGCCGAAAAAAACCCTTGCCTCCTGCGGCGTGCAATCAATATCGATGGTGACCTTCATGCGCCTCGCTCCCGTCGGCCCGTGCCCGGCAGATCCGACAGCGGGGATTTGCCGCGCCGGCATGCTAGCATGAAACATTCAGGGATTTGCCCATGACCGCCCTGCCGAGTCGCAACGACCTGGACCGGGAAACCAGCCCCTATCTGCTGCAGCATCGCCACAACCCCGTGCATTGGCAGGCCTGGGGCCCGGAGGCGCTGGCCGCGGCCAGGGCGGCGAACCGGCCGATCCTGCTCAGCGTCGGCTATGCCGCCTGCCACTGGTGCCACGTCATGGCGCACGAGAGCTTCGAAGATGCCGGGACGGCCCGGTTGATGAACGAGCTCTTCATCAACATCAAGGTCGACCGGGAAGAGCGGCCCGATATCGACAGCATCTACCAGAGCGCGCTCGCGCTCATCGGCGAGCACGGCGGCTGGCCGCTCACCATGTTCCTCACCCCCGAGGGCGAGCCCTTCTGGGGCGGCACCTATTTTCCGCCGGAACAGAAATTCGGCCGGCCCGCCTTCCGCAACGTGCTGGCGCACGTCGCCAAGCTCTACGCCACCGACCCCGCCCTGATCGCCCGCAATCGCGACGCCCTGCGCCAGGCCCTGTCGGCGCGGGCGAGCGAGGCCGGCGATCCTGCCGGCCTCAGCGGCATAAGCCCGGCTCTGCTCGACCAATGCGCCGCACGCCTGCTCGGCGAGATCGACCCGGTCCACGGCGGCATCGGCCAGGCGCCGAAGTTTCCGCAGACCTTCACCCTCGAGCTGCTCTGGCGCGCCTACCTGCGCACCGGCAACCCGGCCTATCGCGACGCGGTCACGCTCACCCTCGACCGCATGAGCCAGGGCGGCATCTACGATCACCTCGGCGGCGGCTTCGCCCGCTATTCCACCGACCAGCGCTGGCTGGTGCCGCATTTTGAGAAGATGCTCTACGACAATGCGCTGCTGCTCGATCTCTTCACCCTGGTGCAGCCTGTCGCGCAGAGCCGGCTCTATGCCGCGCGGGTGCGCGAAACTGTCGCCTGGGTGCTGCGCGACATGCTTGCCGAGGGCGGCGCCTTTGCCGCCACGCAGGACGCCGATTCGGAGGGCGAGGAAGGCAAGTTCTACGTCTGGGACGAGGCGGAGATCGATGCGCTGCTCGGCGACGCCGCCGCATCCTTCAAGGCAAGCTACGACGTCAGCGCCGCCGGCAATTGGGAAGGCCGTTGCATCCTGAACCGTTCGCAGCGGCCGGAACTGCTGTCCGGCGCCGACGAAGCTGCGCTCGCCCGCCAGCGCGCCGTCCTCTTTCGCGCCCGCGAGCGGCGCGTCAAGCCCGGGTGGGACGACAAGGTGCTGGCCGATTGGAACGGTCTGATGATCGCCGCGCTGGCCAATGCCGGCGCCGCCTTCGCCGAGCCCGGCTGGATCGCCGCGGCCGAGCGCGCCTTCGGTTTCGTGCTGGGTTATATGACCGAGCGCGGCCGCCTCCGCCATGCCTGGCGCCACGGCCAGCTCAAGCACGCGGCGCTGCTCGACGATTATGCCAACATGGCGCGCGCCGCCCTGGCGCTGCACGAAGCAACCGGCACCGACGATTATCTCGCCCAGGCGCGCGCCTGGGTCGCGGTGCTGGACCGGCACTATTGGGACACGGCGCACGGCGGCTATTTCTATACCGCCGACGATGCGGAGGCCCTGATCACCCGCACGCACAACGCCACCGACAACGCCGTTCCCGCCGGCAACGGCACCATGCTCGGCGTGCTCGTCCGCCTCTGGCATCTCACCGGCGACGCCGCCTACCGGCAGCGCGCCGAGGCGCTGGTGCAGGCCTTCCTGCCGGAACTCGGGCGCAACTTCTTCCCGCTCGCCACCCTGCTGAACAATAGCGAGCTGCTGCTCGGCGCCGTGCAGGTGGTCGTCATCGGCGCGCGCGGCGAGGCGGCGAGCGACGGCTTGCTCGCCGCGGCGCGCAGCGTCAGCCTGCCCAATCGCGTGCTTAGCGCCCTGCCGCCGGAAACGCCGCTGCCCGACGCACATCCCGCCCACGGCAAGACGCAGGTCCTCGGCAAGCCCACCGCCTATGTCTGCACCGGCGCCACCTGCTCGCTGCCGGTCACCGAGCCCGACGCCTTGCGCGCCTTGCTGTCGCAGCCCTAGATTCCCGCGCCATGCCGCAACTCACCCTGCCGAGCCCGACCGGCGAACTGACCCTGACGGAAGCGGACGGAAGCCTCGTCGCGCTCGATTGGGGCCGCGGTCCGCAGTCGTTGCAGGAAGCCACTCCATTGCTACGGGAAGCGAAGCAGCAGCTCGACCGCTACTTCGACCGCAAGCTCAAGGCATTCGACCTGCCGCTGGCGCCGGCCGGCAGCGACTTCCATCGCCAGGTCTGGCAGATCATGTGCGAGATACCGTTCGGCGGCACGCTGACCTACGGCGACATCGGCAAGCGCCTCGGCGCCGTCGCCCGCGCGGTCGGCACCGCCTGCGGCAGCAATCCCATCCCCATCATCATTCCTTGCCATCGCGTGCTCGGCGCCGGCGGCCGGATGGTCGGCTATTCCGGCAAGGGCGGCATCGAAACCAAGGTCGCCTTGTTGCAGCTCGAGGGCGTGCTGCTCTAACCGGGGCGCCGCCGGCGCGCCAACAGCAAGCCGAGCACGATGACCGCGAGCGAGATGCAGGCCGCGAGGAGAAAGCTCCAGCGGAAGGCAAAGACGAAGGCCTCGGCCAGCGTGGCCGATTGCCGCGCCGCCTGGCGTTCGAACGCCTGGAAAATCACCGTCAGCAGGGTCGCGCCGACGACCACGCCGATGGTGCGCGTCAACATGGCCAGGCTGCCGGCGACGCCGCGATTCCCTGAGGGAATCGCCGCCACCACCAGGTCCATATAGGCAGTCTGGAAGATGCCGACGCCGACCCCTCCTGCCAACAGGATCGCCGCCAAAACCGACTCGGGCCAACGCCCGGCGGCAATGCCGACCCCGACGAGGCCGAGCGCGGCGAGCAGGCCGCCGGCCAACGCCATCGGCTGCGCGGGCCGCCGCGACAGCCAGCGGCCAGCAAGCGACGACCCGAGCACGGTGCCGATGGCGGCGGCGGCCAGCACCAGGCCGGCATGCAGCGCCGCGAGCGCGAGGATGCGGCTGAGGTAGTAGGGCAGCAGCAGCAGCACGGCGAAGCTCGACAGGTTGATGGCGACGCTCGCCAGATTGAGCAGGCTGAAATCCAGCGTGCGGAACACCCCGAGGTCGATCATCGGCGCCGGCGTCTGCAGTTCGCGCCACACGAAGCCGGCCCCGCCGAGCGCGGCCACGGCGAGCCAGGCGAGCCCGCTGCCGTCGCCCGACGCCAGCAGCGGCAGACGATTGAGCGCCAGCAGAAAGCTCGCCAGCGACAGCGCGAACAGGCCGGCCCCCGCCAGGTCGAACGGTTGCCGCGCCGGGCCGCCTGCGGCAGCGCCGCCCGCCTGCCGCGGCAGCAGCGCCAGGGCCAACAGCGCGATCGGCACGCGGAACCAGAACACCGTCCGCCAGCCCCAAAGCTGCACCAGGCCGCCGCCGATCAGGGGCCCGGCGCCGCTGCCGAGCGCCACCATCATGGTATAGAGGCCGAGCGCATAGCCCCGTTCGCGCTCGTCGTAGAGGCTGGTCAGCAGCGCCGGGCCGCAGGCCAGCACCAGGGCGGTGCCGATGCCTTGCGCGAAACGTCCGATCAGCAGCCAGGCGTAGCTCGGCGCCAGGGCGCAGAGCAGAAGTGCTCCGGCACTCCACAAGAGGCCGAAGCGGAAAATCGCCCGATGGCCGAACAGGTCGCCGATGCGGCCGATGGCCAGCAGCAGGCTGGCGTAGGTCAGCACATAGGCGATGACGATCCACTGCGCGCCGCCGAGCGGCAGGCCGAAGGCGCCGGTCATGCCCGGCAAAGCCACGTTGACGGCGGTGTCGAGCGGCGCCAGCGCGGTGCCGAGCCCGATCAGCGCCGCCGCGCGAAACCGTTTCGATGCTGCGAATCCCCCCATGCCGTTCCTGCAGTAGCGCGTCGCGTGCGCGCTGTCGAACGGCAAATCGTCATCAGCTTCGACAGCGGCCGCTCCGCCCGCGGCCGGCTCCGCTCAGAGGATGAATTTGCGCAGATCGGCGTTGGCGGCGAGCGCGCCGACATGCTCGCGCACATAGGCCGCGTCGATGCTGATGGTCGAATTGGAATGGTCGGCGGCGGAGAAGGAGATTTCCTCCAGCACCCGCTCCATGATCGTGTGCAGCCGCCGGGCACCAATATTCTCCACGCCGCTGTTCACCTCGGTGGCGATGGCGGCGATGGCATCGATGGCATCGTCGGTGAAGACCAGCGTGACCTGCTCGGTCTGCATCAACGCGGTATATTGCTTGATCAGGCTGGCCTCCGGCTCGGTCAGGATGCGGCGGAAGTCGTCGCGGCCGAGCGACTTCAGCTCGACGCGGATCGGCAGGCGGCCCTGCAGCTCGGGCAGCAGATCGGCAGGCTTCGCCAGATGGAAGGCGCCGGAGGCGATGAACAGCACGTGGTCGGTCTTCACCGCCCCGTGCTTGGTATTGACCGTGGTGCCCTCGATCAGCGGCAGCAGGTCGCGCTGCACGCCTTCGCGGCTGACATCGGCGCCGCCGCGAAATTCCGAACGGCCGCAGATCTTGTCGATCTCGTCGATGAAGACGATGCCGTTCTGTTCCACGGCCTCGATCGCCTCCTTCACCACCGCGTCCTGGTCGAGCAGCTTGTCGCTCTCCTCCTGCAGCAGCACCTTGTGGCTTTCCTCCACCGTCATCTTGCGCGGCTTGGTGCGGCCGCCGAAGGCCTTGCCGAAAATATCGCCGAGGTTGAGCATGCCCATCTGCGCCCCGGGCATGCCGGGAATTTCGAAGGTCGGCATGCTGGCGCTGCCGGTATCGCTCACCTGCAGCTCGATCTCGCGCTCGTCCAGCTTTCCCTCGCGCAGCAATTTGCGGAATTTCTGCCGCGTGTCGGCGCTGGCATCCTCGCCGACCAGCGCGGTCAGCACGCGCTCCTCGGCGGCAAGCTCGGCCTTCGCGGTCACTTCCCTGCGCTTGCGCTCGCGTCCCGAATGGATGGCGATGTCCACCAGGTCGCGCACGATCTGCTCGACGTCGCGGCCGACATAGCCGACCTCGGTGAACTTCGTCGCCTCCACCTTCAGGAACGGCGCCTGCGCCAGCTTGGCCAGGCGGCGCGCGATCTCGGTCTTGCCGACGCCGGTCGGCCCGATCATCAGGATGTTCTTCGGCAGCACCTCGTCGCGCAGCTCTTCCGGCAATTGCTGGCGCCGCCAGCGGTTGCGCAGCGCGATGGCGACGGCGCGCTTGGCGTCATGCTGGCCGACGATGAAACGGTCGAGTTCGGAGACGATTTCGCGCGGGCTGAAACTGTTGGCGACAGACATGCTCACAAACTCTCGACGATGATGTTGTCGTTGGTATAGACGCAGATGCCGGCGGCGATATGCATCGCCTTGCGGGCGATGGCCTCGGCGTCCATGTCGTCGCGGTCGATCAGCGCGCGGGCGGCGGCCAGCGCATAGTTGCCGCCCGAGCCGATGCCGATCAGGCCGTCCTCCGGCTCCAGCACGTCGCCGGTGCCGGTCAGCACCAGACTGACCTCCGTATCCGCCACCGCCATCATGGCCTCGAGCCGGCGCAGGTAGCGGTCGGTGCGCCAGTCCTTGGCCAGTTCGACGCAGGCCCGGGTCAATTGGCCGGGATGCTGCTCGAGCTTGCCCTCCAGCCGCTCGAAGAGCGTGAAGGCATCGGCGGTCGCCCCGGCAAAGCCGGCCAGCACCTTGCCGTCGCCGAGCCGGCGCACCTTGCGCGCGTTGGCCTTGATCACGGTCTGGCCGAGGGAAACCTGGCCGTCGCCGGCGACCACCACGCGGGCCCCCTTGCGCACCGCCAGGATGGTCGTGCCATGCCAAACTGTCGCTTGCGAATCAGACATATAGCTCCTCGACGGCGGTTCTCGCCGAAACGCGTCGGCGAACGCCACATGTGGGGTTTCCGCCGGCCGGATCAAGCAAGGGCTGGATCGCACCGATGCGACGGTCGCTTCCCTGGCCGGGAACAATAGCGCCAGAACGGCGCCACGCCATAGCCGCTTGGCGGCCCGGCGCCGGGGCTCGCGCGAACAGGCCGCCGCGAAAAGGCGGCGCCGCGCCCCGCTCAGAACTCGACGCGCAGGCCCGCGGTGACGGTTTGCGTCGATTTGAGCGAATCGCCGACCAGCGCCCGATAGTTCAGATAGGGCGACAGGCCGTGCGGCAGCACCATCACCACGCCGAAGCCGAGGCCGAAATAGTCGCGGTCGGGGCCGTCGGATTCGAAGCTCAGCACCGTCGGCGTCGCCTTCAGGTCCTGGACGAAATGGGCCGTGAAAAGCTGCTGGTCGTCGGCGAACTCATGAATGTAGTCCGCGCTCGCCTGCGGCACGATGACGCCGAAGCCGGTGCTGAACGCCTTCGAGAGGAAGACGCCGGCCGAAGAGGTCGCCGAGGTGAAGCCCTGGCTGTCGAAGGCCAGCTCCAGCCCGGTGCTGCCGCTTTCGCTGAAGGCGTTGATCTGGTTGTGGGTGTAGTTGAATGCCACCCGCGGCCCGAAGGTGAACCCGTTGTAGGAGAAGTCATAGCCGCCGCTGATGCCGACGCGAAATTCGTTGCCGACCGGATTGCTGTGCTCGGTTCCGCTGGCGATCGTGGTGCCGCTGACGGAAAAGGATTCGACGCGATTGAGCGAAGTGTCGTTGTGCCGATAGCCGGCAACCGCGTCGATGAAGAGGTTATCGATCGGCAGATAGCTGCCGTAGATGTAGGTGCCGTAGGCATCGGTGTTGAAGTTGCCGCCGCCGGCGTCGAACGTACCGTTGGTGTGGCCGTAGTCGAGCGCGGCGCCGACCACCGCCTTGCCGAAGCTATAGTCGACACCGACGGTCCCGCCGTATTTGTTGGAAGTGAAGCCGGTCTCGAACGAGGTGGTGTGCTTGTCGACGTTCTGATAGTCGAACTGGGCGAAGCCCGAGAGGGCGCCGGAACCGAAGGTCACTTCCTGCGAATTCGGACTCTGGCTCGTCTCCTCGCCGCGCAATTGCTGCAGCCGCTTCTTCACGGTGTCGTTGTCGCTGCCGCCGGTGTCCGACTGCGCGGCGCTCGTGCCGCCGTCGTCGGAACTCGGGGCGCCGGCCGCCGCGGCGCAGACCGCCGTCAACTGCGTGCCGAGCGGCGCGCCGAGGGCGGCGCAGTTGGCGTTGAGCGCCTGGGAGATGGCGATGTTCAGCGTCTGACCGGCCGCGGCGGCGGCAACGTCGGCCGTCACCGGGCTGAGCAGCAGCGCTACGATTACGAAACCGACCGATGCAAGCCGCACCGACGCGAAGACGGCAGCCCGATGCCGCCGCCTGCCGCGGTCGGCGCGGGCGCCGGAGCACACCAATGCCATCATCCCCTCGACCCCCTCCTGCCCGAGATGTGACCCGGGCGCCCCACTCCTCTAAACCCCAGACGATAACACGAAGATTCCCGGAATTCCATCGCCCGCATGGCCGCCGCGGCCGCGCATTGCCGGCTGGCCGGACAGTTTGCTACTGATTTGCCACGCGAACGAAAAAGAAATCGCCGGATTCATGGCCGGCAAATTTGATCGGCGCATATTCCGGCACCTGGTGCTGGTCGAAGCGGTCGGCGGCGGCAATGACCCGGCTCTGCAGGTCCTGGAACATCTCCTGGCCGGGCAATACGCCGACATTTGCCTTCAGCACGTCGATGAAGGCCTGGGCAAAGGCGGAATGCTTGCCGCCGACGCTATCCAGCACCGGCTCGATGCCGCCGGAGGTCAGCGCCATGCGCGAATGCTGCTGCAGCATCACCTGCATCAGGCGGACACGTTCGGCATCGTCGATGCCGCCTTCGATATGGCCGACGGCCGCCCGGGTCAGGGTGCCGGAATAACAGGAGTCCGCCACGATCAGAAGCTGGCGGACGTTCATGGCGTTCAGCACGTCGGTGATCGAGATGTTGGAAATCCAGTTGGCGGTGCTGTTCGGCTCGGCATCGACCGGCAGCCAGTTGCCGCGCTGGTTCACTTCGTCGAGCTCGCCGTGACCGGCGTAGTAGATCAGCAGATTGTCGTTGAAGGTCAGCTTGGCGCGGAGCTCGTTCAGCGCCGACAGAATGTCGTAGCGCTTGGCATCGATGAGCAGCTTGACGTCGAAGCCGTAATCCTGCTGCAGCACGCGGGCGACTTCCTTCGCGTCCGCGATCGCCGTCCTCAAAGGTTTGAAAAACCTGTAATCGTCGTTGCCGATGACCAGCGCGTGATAGCTGCCGAACTTGACCGGCTCGGTCGGACGCGGATGACCGACGCGCGGCGTGCCGGCGCGCTGTGTCGCCATGGCCGCCGCCGGCGCCGCCGGTTTTGCCCGCGGCGGCACGACGAATTCGAGCGTCGTCTTGCGGCCGTTGCGGTCGACGGCGACGATGCGGACGTGCTCCTCCGTGTCGCCGACCGGAACGCTGGAGCGGAACACCTGGTTATCGACCTTTTCCTCGCGACCGTTCACGGTGAGAGAGACCAGGCCCGGCACGGTCTCGACGCGGCCGACCACGACCAGGCTCGCGACCGGCCCCGGCAGCTTGATCGTCGGCTGTCCCCGCGTCGCCGCCAGCTCCGGTTCGATCAGTTGAATGCTCGGCGGCTCGGCGGCGGATTGCTTTTGCAGCTTCTCGAGATTCGCCTGCTGGACGCGGCTTTTTTCCGCCACGCTCGCCAGGCTGGCGCGCAAATCCGCGACCTCCTTGTCCTTGGCGCGCAGCGCCGCCTCGCGGTCGGCCACGTTCTTCTCCAACTGGGCGATGCCGGCGGCATCGGCATTGGTCGACTGCCGCTTGGCGTCCAGTTCGGCGCGCAGCTCGGCAAGCTGCTTGCGCTGGCCGGCGGCATCGTCGCTGCGCCGTTGCAGGTTCGAGCGCAATTGCTCGAGCTGCTGCTGCGTGCGGTTGAGCTCGTCCTGCTTGCTGTCAAGCTGGCGATGCAAGGTTTCCACCTCCCGGCGCAGCCGGTCGAGCTCGGCCTGCTGCGCCGCCTGCCGCTTGTTCTCGCGCGCCCGATCGGCATTGGAGGCGGGCTGATTGGCGCCCGCGGCCGGCGGCGTGGCCACAGGCGCCGGCGCCGCCGGCGCCGCCTGGAACT
>DATKQA010000405.1:0-4509 GCA_035523835.1 Candidatus Sulfotelmatobacter sp. | reverse complement strand
CGGCTCGACGCCGGCCTCTGCGCCCTGCTGCGGGCTCTGCTCGATCAGGCCGCGCGCCACGCCGCCACGGTGATGCCCGGCTTCACCCATCTGCAGGCGGCGCAGCCGGTCACCTTCGGCCATCACCTCATGGCCTATGTCGAGATGTTCGAGCGCGATCGCGGCCGGGTCGGCGATTGCCGCCGGCGCGCCAACGAATGCCCGCTCGGCGCCGCGGCGCTCGCCGGCACCTCGTTTCCGATCGACCGCGACGCCACCGCCGCGGCGCTCGGTTTCGACCGGCCGATGCGGAACTCGCTCGACGCCGTCTCCGACCGCGATTTCGCGCTGGAATACCTGTCGAGCGCCGCCATCGTGGCGACGCATCTCTCGCGCCTGGCCGAGGAGCTGGTGCTGTGGACCTCGGCGCAGTTCCGCTTCGTCAGCCTGTCGGACGCCTTCACCAGCGGCTCGTCGATCATGCCGCAGAAGCGCAACCCCGATGCGGCCGAGCTGGTGCGCGCCAAGTGCGGCCGCATCATCGGCGCGCTGAACGCTCTCCTGATCGTGATGAAGGGCCTGCCGCTCGCCTATGGCAAGGATATGCAGGAAGACAAGGAGCCGACCTTCGATGCGGCGGATGCGATCGAACTCTGCCTCGCGGCGATGGCCGGCATGATCGCCGATCTCACCGCCGACGCCCAGGCCATGCGGGCGGCGGCGGGGATCGGCTTCACCACGGCGACCGACCTCGCCGATTGGCTGGTGCGCGCCAAGGGCCTGCCGTTCCGCGAGGCGCACCACGTCACCGGCCGGCTGGTGCAGCTCGCCGAACAGAAGGGTTGCGCGCTCGAGGAACTGGCGCTGGCCGATCTGAAGGCGGTCTATCCCGGCTTCACCCAGGCGGTCTTCGCCGTGCTCGGCATCGACAAGTCGGTCGCGAGCCGCGCCAGCTTCGGCGGCACGGCGCCGGCGCGGGTGCGCGAGGCCGTCGCCGCGGCGCGCGCCGCGCTGGCGGCCGGCAAGCCATGACGCGCGGCGCCTTCCTGCGCTGGCTGCTGCTCGCCTGCCTCGGCCTGCCGCTCATGGCCTGCGGCAAGCGCGGCAAGCTGGAGGCGCCGGAGGGCGTCAATCCCGACGCCTCCGACGTCGTGCTGCCGAAGATCCGCACCGATTGAGGGGAAGGGCCGCGCCGGCATGAATCATTTTGCCTATCGCAACGGCGAGCTGCAAGCGGAGGAGGTGCCGCTGCGCCGCATCGCGGCCGAGGTCGGCACGCCGTTCTACTGCTATTCGACGGCGACGCTGGAGCGGCACTACCGGATTTTCGCCGGCGCCTTCGCCGGGCAGCGGGCGAAGGTGCATTTCGCCCTCAAGGCCAATACCAACCTCGCCGTGGTGAAGACCCTGGCCAGGCTCGGCGCCGGCGCCGACGTCGTGTCGGAGGGCGAGCTGCGCCGCGCGCTGCAGGCCGGCATTCCCGCCGGCGACATCATCTTCTCCGGCGTCGGCAAGACCGCGGCGGAAATGGCCTTCGCGCTGCAGGTCGGCATCCACCAGTTCAACGTCGAATCCGAGCCGGAGCTGGAAACCCTGAACGGCCTCGCGCTCGCGCTCGGCCAGCGCGCGCCGATCGCCATCCGCGTCAATCCCGACGTCGACGCCAAGACCCATGCCAAGATCTCCACCGGCAAGGCGGAGAACAAGTTCGGCGTGCCGTGGACGCGGGCCCGCGCCATCTATGCCCGCGCCGCCGCGCTGCCGGGCATCGCCGTGCTCGGCGTCGCCGTACATATCGGCTCGCAGCTCACCGACCTGGCGCCGCTGGAGGCGGCGTTCCTGCGCGTCGGCGAGCTGGTGCGGCAATTGCGCGCCGACGGCCACGACATCCGCCGCCTCGACCTCGGCGGCGGGCTCGGCATTCCCTACCGCGACGAGGCGCCGCCGCTGCCCGAGGCCTATGCCGCCATGGTCGGCCGCGTTACCGGCAACCTCGGCTGCGAGCTGGCGCTGGAGCCCGGGCGCCTGATCGTCGGCAATGCCGGCGTGCTGGTGACCCAGGTGATCTATGTGAAGCAGGGCGCCGCCAAGACCTTCGTCATCCTGGATGCGGCCATGAACGACCTGGCGCGGCCGAGCCTCTACGAGGCCTGGCACGGCATCCTGCCGGTGCGCCAGCCGGCACCGGGCGCCGCCCTGGCCCCGGTCGATCTCGGCGGGCCGGTGTGCGAGAGCACCGACATGCTGGCGACCGGCCGGCCGATGCCGCCGCTTGGCGCCGGCGACCTGCTTGCCATCGGTTCCGCCGGCGCCTATGGCGCGGTCATGGCCTCGACCTACAACCTCAGGCTGCTGATCCCGGAGGTGCTGGTGCAGGGCGAGCGCTTTGCCGTGGTGCGGCCGCGCCCTAGTTATGCTGAGATGCTCGGTCACGATCGCCTGCCCGCCTGGCTGACGGAGGACACCACGAGCAAGGTTCGCAGCATCGCATGAACGCCCGGTCCGATCCGGCGCTGGCCCTCCCGCGGCTGGCGCGGCGCCTCGGCCTCGCCACCGGCGCGCTGCTGTGGGAACGGCTATGGCCGGCGCTGTGGCCGGCGCTGGCCGTGGCCGGCCTGTTCCTGGCGGTCAGCCTGTTCGACCTCTGGTCGCTGGCGCCCGGCCCCAGCCATCTCGCCGGCCTCGTCCTGTTCGCCCTGGCCTTCGCCGCCGCCCTGGCCATCGGCCTCAGAGGATTTGCCTGGCCGAGCCGCGGCGAGGCGCGCCGGCGCCTGGAACGGGCGAGCGGCCTCATGCACCGGCCGCTGTCCCAGCTCGAAGACCGGCCGGCCGGCGAGCGGCTCGATCCGGCCACCCTGGCGCTTTGGCAGGCGCACCATGGCCGGCTGCTCGCCGCCCTCGGCCGGCTCCGCGTCGGCCTGCCGCGCGCCGGCCTGGCGCCGCGCGATCCCTGGGCGCTGCGCGGCCTGCTGCTGCTGCTCATCGTTTCCGGCCTGGTGGTCGCAGGCAGCGATGCCGAGCGCCGTGTCGTCACCGCGCTGACGCCGGGCTTCGTCGGCGGCGCCACGGTGCCGACCAGCATCGACGCCTGGATCAGCCCGCCGGCCTATACCGGCCTGCCGCCGATCTTCCTCACCCGCGAAGACGGGCCGATCGACACGAGCGCGGCGCCGGTCAAGGTGCCGGTCGGCAGCACGCTTGCGGTGCGGGTGCATGGCGGCTATGGCGCGCCGGCCTTGGCGCTCGATGGCAAGAGCACGCCGTTCGAGACGGTGGATGCGCAAAACCACCAGATTTCCGCGGTGGTGAAGAGCGGCGACCGGCTGACGGTGTCGCAGAACGGCAGCACGCTGGCCGACTGGCGCATCGCCATCCTGCCCGACCTGCCGCCGGAGATCGCCTTCGCCGAACCGCCGAGCGTATCGGGCCGCGACGCCGTCAAGCTGCACTACAAGGCGTCCGACGATTACGGCCTGGCCAAGATCAGCGTCGAGATCCGCCGCCTCGGCAGCGAGGAGAGCGTGCGCATGCCGCTGCCGCTTTCGGCGCTCAATCCGAAGAGCGCCAACGACACCGGCTTCCTCGACCTGACCGCGCATCCCTGGGCCGGCCTCAAGGTCACCCTGACCCTGGTGGCCGAGGACGGCATCGGCCAGAAGGGTCGCAGCGATGCGGTCGAGTTCACGCTGCCGGCGCGCGATTTCCAGAACCCGGTGGCGCGCGCCATCGTCGAGTTGCGCCGCATGCTGGCGACGCACGAGCGGCCGACGGCGGCGATATCCGGTGCGCTCGGCGCCATCGCGGCGGCGCCGGAGACCTTCCGCAACGACCTCGTCGCCTTCCTGGCGCTGAGCGCCGCGCGGGCGCGGCTCGACGACGACAAGACGCCCGCCGGCATCGCCGGCGTCGAGGATCTCCTGTGGGATACGGCGCTGCGCATCGAGGACGGCAACCTGTCGCTGGCCGAGCGCGACCTGCGCCAGGCCCAGCGCGCGCTCATGGACGCGCTCGCCCGCAATGCGCCGGACGCCGAGATCCAGAAACTGATGGACCAGATGCAGCAGGCGCTCGACCAGTTCCTCAAGGCCATGGCCGACAACGCCAGGCAGCAGAACCAGGATTCGATGAGCGAGCTGCCGCCGAACGCCCAGATGCTGACGCAGGAGGACCTGCAGCGCATGATGGACCGGGCCCGCGAGCTGGCCCAGTCCGGCGCCCGCGACGCCGCGCGCGACATGCTGGCGCAGTTGCAGAACATCCTGGAAAACCTGCGCCAGGGCCGCGCCGGCCGCGGCCAGGGCCGGCAAAGCGGCGAACAGGCCATGCGGCGGATGAACGACCTGCTGCACCGCCAGCAGCAACTGCTCGACCGCACCTTCCGCCAGTCGTTGGGGGACCGCCCGCAAGGCCAGCGCGGCGAGGCCGGCGAGGGCCAGGACGCCCAGGGCATGGCCAACGAGCAGGAACAGTTGCGCCGGGAACTCGGCCAGTTGATGCAGGGTATGGGCGATCAGTCGGGCAACATCCCGG
>DATKQA010000404.1:0-2787 GCA_035523835.1 Candidatus Sulfotelmatobacter sp. | reverse complement strand
CCGCGGCCGCCTCGGCAAGGCGACTGGCATTCACTTCGCGCGCTGGACCCTGGTCGACGGCGATCGGCGCCTGCTGTTCATGAGCAATTTCGACGGCAGTTGGGAAAGCTATCTTGACGACTTCATTCTGTTCGCGAGCTCAGGCCTGAGCGCGGTGTTCAGCAATACCGTCGGTTTCCCGAAAACCCGTTTCCTGGTCCGCGGTGGCGCCCGCGATGAGCCGCGCTTCAAGGCCTTTGCTGCCGCCAGCCAGGTGCCGTCGCTGCTCTGGTACAGCGCCTACCCCGACCTCACCGTCGGCAACATCGACAACAACACGGCTCTGCGCCAGGGACTGTCGGCCGGACTTGATATGGTCACGGCGGACGCCTGGCTGCGGCGCTTCGCCGGCGGGGAGCCGTCATGACGCCGGCGGTGGAATGGGCGGAGATCCAGGGTCCGGTGCTGCGTGCCTATGCTCATGCGCCGCAAGCGGACTATATCTGGCTGCGGGTGACCGACCGTGCGGCGGCCAAGATATGGCTGTCGGATCTGTTGCCGGAGATCACCACGGCCGCCGCCGCCAAGCAGGCCACCCACGTCAATCTAGCCCTGACGGCGGCCGGCATGGCGGCGCTTGGACTCGACGGGGCCGTGGTGGCGAGTTTCGGCGCCGCCTTCTTCGAAGGCATGGACGCGCCGCACCGGGCACTGTTGCTGGGCGATGTCGGGCTATGCGCACCGGAGCGCTGGGCCTGGGGACATCAGGCGCGGACCGAATCGCTGCATCTCCTGCTGATGCTTTTCGCCGCCGACGAGCCGGCGCTGGAAGCGCTCCGCCTTCGCCACGAGCAGGGCTTCGCGGCCGCCGCCCTCGTCGTCGTCAAGGGCATGCCGGCGCGCGCCGTCATCCCGGCCGGCGGTGCCGAGCATTTCGGCTTTCGCGATGGAGTGAGCCAACCGGTGATTGCCGGCAGCCACCAGGCGACGCGCTACAAGGGTGCCTATCGCGACGGCACGGTCATTGCTCCCGGCGAATTCGTTCTCGGCTATGCCAACGAGCTCGGCCAGCAAGCCGCCACGCCCAGCGTGCCGGCCGCGGACGATCCGCACGGCATCCTGCCCGCGCTGGCGGGCGATCCGGCGGGACGGCGCGATCTCGGGCGCAACGGCAGTTTCATGGTGCTACGCCAATTGCAGCAGGACGTTGCCGGCTTCTGGCAGTATCTGGCGGCAGAGGCGGCGCGTGCCGGCGATCCGTTCGGCGTCGGCGCGACCCTTTTAGCCGCCAAGCTGATCGGACGCTGGCCGAGCGGCGCGCCGCTGGCGGTGTCGCCGCTCACGGACGATGCCCGGCTGGCCAAGACAAACGACTTCGGCTTCGCGCTGGAAGACAGCGCCGGTCTCCGCTGCCCGGTCGGGGCGCATATCCGCCGGGCCAATCCGCGCGATTCCATCGGGGCCTCGGCCAAGGACGCCACCACCCTCAGCCGGCATCATCGCCTGATGCGCCGCGGCCGCTCCTATGGCCCGCGGCTGATGGACCCGCGGCAGGACGATGGCGCCGAACGCGGCATCTTGTTCATTGCCCTCAACGCCAATCTGGAGCGGCAGTTCGAATTCGTGCAGCAGACCTGGCTGCACAATCCGAAGTTTGGCGGCCTTTATACCGAGCGCGATCCGCTCGCCAGCATCGACGACGGTGCCGGGCCGCGCTCCTTCACTATTCCGGCAGCAACCATCCGTCGGCGACTGGCCGGCATGCCGCGTTTCGTGACGGTGCGCGGCGGCGCCTATCTCTTCCTTCCCGGCATCGCGACCTTGCGCTACCTGGCGGCGCGATAGACCGTCCGGCAGGTGGCGGCCGACGGAACGACCGCACGCCGCCCCCGTTCAATGCTGGAAATTCGCGGCGGCAGACTTTCTTCCGCCCCTGTGAACCACTTCACAGCAGCCTGGCGCCATCGCGCCTAGCGTGTGGCGTCGGTGATTTCGGCACGCACCCGCACCGATCCTGCCCACCCCGCGGGATATCGCGAAGGAGCTGCGCCATGGAGGGTCACGATTTGGCGGATGTCATGGCTCCCGACGAGGATCGTGGCGTTCAGCCATTCATCGTCATCATTTTCGAGCTGGGCCTTTTGCTGCCGGACCGGGTGAACGAAATGATAGAACAGGTGCGGCAAAAAAATGTGGAGTTCGTCGGCATTGTCTCGACGGCGGAGAAACGCCTGCCGGCACCGCTGCTGGCCGCGCTACTCCGGATCGGCGCGCCTCTGCATATCTTCCCGTTCAAGCTTTACGTTGATCTGAGAGCAGCACTGCAGGATCGTAGCCGCAGCGACATCATCGTTCTCGGTCACAGCCGCGATCCGCGGCGCGACCTTGCCGCCTATCTGGATCAGGCCCTGGCGATCCACTTGCATTGACGCACGCCGGGCGAGCCCGAGGCGGGCATTGCGACCATCAGTTCCACGGACCCATCACGATGCCGCATTCGAAAGCAGAGTATTACCGCGAGCAGGCCGAACGGTGCCTCTACCTGGTCAAGCAGGCGACATCGCCGGACAGCCGGTTCATTTTGCGGGAGCTGGCGCGGCAATACCAGAAGCTTGCCGAAAATGTCGAGGCCGATGACAGCGGATTTCTGCAGAAGCTGGATTGTTAGTCCGCGTATTCTTCCGGTCTGGTTTCCGCTTGGAACAGCCAGAGCAGCAAGGTGGCGGCGACAGCGATCGTCGCGATGGCGGCAAAACTGGCCAGACGTCCGTAGCTCTGATTGATGAAGCCGGTTGCGATCGTGCTAAG
>DATKQA010000403.1:0-2955 GCA_035523835.1 Candidatus Sulfotelmatobacter sp. | reverse complement strand
GCGGGTCAGCAGGATGGTCGGCTTCTTGGCCACGGCAGCGTCTCCTGGCGGTTGTGGGCGGGGCGATTATCATTCGGCGCGCGCGGAGCGTCCACCCGGCGCACGTCCGCCCGCTGCGATGTCACGGACGCGTGACGGCGGGAATCCTGGTCTTTGCAATCGCGGCGATGATGTAGTATGGCCTCGCCCTCGTATGCCCTGAGCAGGTTTTTCGCATGTCATGGTGCTTCCCCGGAAGGTTGCTGCTGGCGGCCGTCGTCCTCCTTGTTCCCGGTCCGGTCGTGGTGGCTTCCGCCGAGGGCATCAGGCTCGCCTCGCACCGGGCGGTCTATGAGCTGAGCCTGGCGCGTCCCGACCCGACCGGCTCGGTGGTGGCGTTGCAGGGGCGGCTGGTGATGGAGTTCAGCGACGTCTGCGACGGCTATGCGCTCAACCAGCGCATCCATACGGAAACCACCGACGGCGACGACAACGACGTGTCGAGCGATTTCATCACCTCGTCGTGGGAATCGCGCGACGGCACGCGCTTCCGCTTCTCGCTCCGCAACGAAGTGAGCGGGGAGACCACCGAGGAATATGTCGGCACGGCCGAGCTCGACAAGGCCGGCAAGGGCGGCACGGTGAGCTTCACCAAGCCGAATGCCAACAAGATGACGCTGCCGCCGCATACCGTGTTTCCGAACGTGCATCTCGTCACCCTGCTGCGCGGTGCCATGGCCGGCGAGACCATGCTGCCGGTGCGCGTGTTCGACGGCTCCGGCAACGACGGGCTGTTCGCCACCGGCGGCCACATCGGCAAGCCCTATCCGAAAGTCGCGGCCAACCAGTCGGGCGTGCTGAAACCGCTCCGCGGCATGGCGTCCTGGCCGGTCCGCATCGCCTATTTCCCGCTGCTCAGCAAGGCGGAGACGCCGGAATACGAGATCGCCTTCCGCCTGTTCGCCAACGGCATCAGCGGTGATCTGCTGCTCGACTACGGCGACTATGCGATGAAGGGCGTGCTGTCGCGCCTCGATCTGCTGCCGGGGCAGGGCTGCTGACGCGGCCGCCGGGCCGGCTCAGCGCCCAGGCGTGACCAGGCCGCGGCCCTTGCCGATCGCTGCCTTGCCGAATTTCTCCCGCACCTTGTCGATGGCATGCTCCACATCGGCGCGGCGCCGGGCGTCGGGGTCGAGCAGGTCGGCCGGATCGGCGTCGCCCGCCGCCGAGAAGTCGGCCGTGCCGATGCCGATCAGGCGATAGGCGGTGCCGTCGATCTCCTTGGCGAGCAGCGGCCGGGCCTCGCGATAGAGCACCTCGGCGAGCTGCGTCGGCGCCAGCAGCTTGCGGCTGCGGGTGCGCAGCTTGAAATCGGCGGATTTGAGCTTGAGCTGGATGGTGCCGCCGGCGAGCGCGGCGCGCTTGAGGCGGGCGGAGACCTTCTCGCAGAGCGGCCATAGCGCGGCGGCGAGGGGATCGAGACGATGCTCGTCGGCGGCGAAGGTGGTTTCCGCCGAGATGCTTTTCGTTTCGCCCTCGGGATCGACGGTGCGGCTGTCCTCGCCGCGCGAGAGGTGCGCCAGCCGCCGGCCCATGCTGCCGTAGCGCGCCAGCAGGTCGTTCTCGTCGCGCTGCTGCAACTGGCCGATGGTGGTGATGCCGTCGGCGGCGAGCTTCGCCTGCAAGGCCTTGCCGACGCCCCAGATCGAGGCGACGCTGCGCTCGGCCAGGAAGGCGACGGCCTCGGCGCGGCCGATGACCGCGAAACCGCGCGGCTTGTCGAGCTCGGAGGCGAGCTTGGCCAGGAACTTGCAGTAGCTGAGGCCGATCGACACGGTGATGCCGATGTCGTTCTCGATGCGCCGGGCGAGCCGCGCCAGGGTCTCGGCCGGGCGCATGCGGTGCAGCTTCTCCGTGCCTGCCAGGTCGAGGAAGGCTTCGTCGAGCGACAGCGGCTCGACCAGCGGGGTCAGGTCCTGCATCAGCGCCCGCACCTGGCGGCCGACCTCGGCGTATTTCTGCATGTTGGGGCGGATCACCACCGCGTCGGGACAGGCCTTGAGCGCCTTGAACATCGGCATGGCCGACCTCACGCCGTAGAGTCGGGCGACGTAGCAGGCGGTGGAGACGACGCCGCGCTTGCCGCCGCCGACGATCACCGGCTTGTCGCTGAGGCCCGGGTCGTCGCGCTTCTCCACCGCGGCATAGAAGGCGTCGCAATCGATATGGGCGAGATGCAGGTGGTCGAGTTCGGCGTGGTGACGCACGCGCGGCGAGCCGCAGGCGGCGCAGCGCTGAACGCCGTCGCCGACGGCGGCGAAGCAGTCGCGGCAGAGCCCGCTCACGTCGGACCGGTCCGGGGCCAGAGCCAGGCGGCGCCGCGCACGCCGGAGGCATCGCCGTGGCGCGCCGGGCGGAGCGGCGTCACCACCTGGTCGGAGAAGACATGCTCCGGCCAATGGGCGGGAACATTGGCATAGAGCCGCTCCAGGTTGGAGAGGCCGCCGCCCAGCACGATGACATCGGGATCGAGCAGGTTGATGACCGCGGCCAGCGCCTTGGCCAGCCGCCGCTCGTAGCGCCGCATGCTGGCCTCCGCGCCGGCATCGCCGCCAGCGGCAGCAGTGGCGATGGCTTCGGCGGAGCGCGCCGCGCCGGTTGCAAGGCGATGCTCGGCGGCAAGCGCGGGCCCCGATAGCAGAGTCTCGATGCAGCCGCGCCGGCCGCAATAGCAGGTCGGACCCGGCCATTCCGCCGGGTCGGGCCAGGGCATCGGGTTGTGGCCCCATTCGCCGGCGATCGCGGTCGGGCCGCGATGGACGCGGCCGTCCACGGCGATGCCGCCGCCGACGCCGGTGCCGAGGATGACGGCGAAGACCACGCGGCAACCGGCGCCGGCGCCGTCGGTCGCTTCCGACACGGCGAGGCAATTGGCGTCGTTCTCCAGGCGGATCGGGCGGCCCAGCGCGGCGGCGA
>DATKQA010000402.1:0-2642 GCA_035523835.1 Candidatus Sulfotelmatobacter sp. | reverse complement strand
GGCGAGATAGGGCGTCTGCAGGTCGGTCATGCCGTGCGCGATCAGCACCTTGAGATGCGGATCGAGCGCCAGCCCCTCGCGCAGGTCGTCGCTGGCGCCGGCCGCGCGGGCGCCGTCGTGTTCGCTCCATTCCCAGTGCCGGCTCACTTCGTGGCTCAGCAGCTCGTAACGGCGATCCGCCAGGAAATGCAGCTCGTCGCGGACATAGGACACGAAGCCGGTGGTGAAGGTGGCGCGCAGGCCCTCGAGGATGGGATCGCCGCTTTGCGGCCTGGTATCGTCGGGGTAGGGATCGAGGCCGGCATAGGAGCCGTCGTAGCGGCTCACCAGCTCGTCCTCGCCGTGGCGGATCTCCTTGACGAAGACATTGAGCGGCACGCGGCCCTGCCAGCGTTCGACCACGCTTTCCGGCAGGCCGGTCAGGGCGGCGACCTTGCCGTAGAGCTCGCCGTTGCGCTTGGCATCATGCGGTGCGGCGACCAGGGTCGCGACATAGTCGCCGAGGGCGTAGCGCTCGGCCTCGGCCAGGGCGGCCGGGGTGAGCTTGCCGCCGGCCTCGAGATGCACGGCGGCATAGGCGGGCAGCCGCAGCGCCCACGGCAGCGGATTGAAGGCATCGCCGTTGCCGAGCGAGAATTCGAGGATCGGCGAGATCAGCACCGCGCCGCGCACGTTGATGCCTTCGTCGTCGGCCAGGCGCAGCGGCAGGCGCGCGGCGCGGAAGCCGCCGTAGCTTTCGCCGGCGAGATAGATCGGCGAACCGACGCGGTCGAGATGCGCCAGGAGCAGGCGGATGATGCTGCCGAGCGAGGCCAAGTCCGGGCGCACGCCCCAGAACTGCTTGGCGGTCTCCTCGCTGCTGCCCAGGCCGCGGCTATAACCGGTGCCGACCGGATCGATGAACACCAGGTCGGTGAAATCGAGCCAGGTGTCCGGGTTGTCGATCAGCGCCGGGCTGGCCGGCGGCACCGTGCGGCCGGCGCCGAAATCGAGCACGCGCGGGCCGATGGCGCCGACATCGAGGTAGGCCGAGCCGGCGCCGGGGCCGCCGTTCATGGCGAAGGTGATGGGCCGCTTCGACCGGTCGGCGTCGTTCTCGGTGAAGGCGATGTAGAACACTTCCGCCGTCTGCTCGCCCTTGGCGTTGGTGAGCGGGAGCGTGCCGGCCAGCGCCGTGTAGGTGATGCTGCGGCCGCGCGCCTTGACCGTGTGCAGGGTAGCGGAGTCCGCCGGCAGCGGCGGCTCGGCCGCGGCGGCCGGCGGCTTCTTCGCCTTTGGCGCGGCATCGGCGGCGGCGAGCGGTTCCGGCGGCAACGCGACCGCGAGCACGAGCAAGGCGCCTGCGAACAGGACACGGATCATGGATATGCCTCGCGAGCGGCGCTGACGCCGGCGCCGCGGCGGCAGCATGCCGGGAGTTGCCGGCCGGGGCAACTCACGAGCCCGCCAGGCCGATCGTCGCGATGCGGACGGCGGTGCCGGCGTCGATGCGGACGACGTCGATTGCGGCGGCGAAGGCCGCGAGCTTCAAGCCGTCCGAGCCGAGCGCGGCGGCGGCGTGCTCCGCCGCCGTCCGGTCCATGAAGCGCCCGATGGTCATGTGCGGCAGGTAGGGCCGGTCGTGCCGCCGCGCCTCGGCCGGCAGGCCTGCATGGAGCCGCTCATGCAGCGCTGCGATGCGGTCGCTGCCCTGACCCGCGACCAGATAGAGGAGCGTCGTGCCGGCTTCGTCGCCCGGCGCGATGGTGACGGCGTCGAAACCGAATTCAAATGCGGCGAGACCGCGGGTCGAGCGTGCGGCCTGCGCGACGAAGAGCGTGGCTTCCAGCGCTCGGGTCGGAAAGATCAGGGTCACGTGCGGATCGATCGCGACCGGCGGCACTGGATCGTAGGCGCGGCGGAGCGCGGCGATCTGCCGCGCCGCCGCCTCGGCGAGACGGGGGAAGAGCACCGCGGCGAGCAGCGGCCGGGGCGGGGCGCCGGTCATGCTCCAGGGGTGGCGGCAGCAGCAAGAAGGCTGTGCCAGAGCGGGAAAAGATACGGTTTCGCCGGACGCGCTTTCATGGCAATTTAGTGGCGGGTTGGCGCGTTTTGATGAGCCGGCATGTTAACCATTATCGTCTCGTGACGGCTGCTGCGTTTGGGTGGACCAACGGTATTTGTGTTAGCGTCGCTATCTACAAACGCGGTACACCGCCGACAATTTGCTGATTATGATAGTTGGCTTGCGGAGCGTCGGTGATATCAGCTCACGTCGTGGAGAAATAGACAATGACGAAGTATAGACATCCAATCGATGCGCATGTCGGCAAGCGCCTGCGGCTCCGCCGGACCCTGATGGGCTGGAGCCAGGAGAAGCTGGGGGAGGCCATCGGACTTACCTTCCAGCAGATTCAAAAATACGAGAAGGGTGCGAACCGCATCAGTTGCAGCCGCATCTACGACTTCGCCCGCTTGCTGGAGGTCCCGACCAGCTACTTTTTCGACGATCTTCCGGCCGAGCACGGCTCGTTCGGCGCGGCGGCCGTGTCGCCTGCCGCCGAGAACGTCGATGCGGCGCTCTCCTCCTCGGGCGAGCGGCCGCGCCGCGACACCCTGGAACTGGTTCGCGCCTTCGAGCATCTCGCCAACAAGGAACTCCG
>DATKQA010000401.1:0-4662 GCA_035523835.1 Candidatus Sulfotelmatobacter sp. | reverse complement strand
ATGCCTGCGCGCCGAGCGCACCGATCGCCTCGAACAGCGCCGCGCGCCGCGCCGCGTCGAGATGCGCCGCCACCTCGTCGAGCAGCAGGATCGGCACTGCCGCGCGCCGCGCCGCCTGCAGCCGCGCATTGGCCAGCACGATGGCGATCAAGAGCGCCTTCTGCTCGCCGGTGGAGCAAAGTTCGGCCGGCATGTCCTTCGCCGCATGGGCGACGCGGAGGTCGCTCCGGTGCGGCCCCTCGCCGGCGCCGCCGGCCTCCGCATCGCGGCCGCGACGCTCGGCAAGCCGCTCGCGATAGCGGTCCTCGACCGCCAGCGCCGGTGCTTCGTCGAGCCACCGCTCCAGCAGCCCCTCGACGCCGAGGAGCGCGCGCGGAAAGGGTCCGCTCGCCGCCTCGAGCGCGGCGCCGAGCCGGGCGATGGCGTCGCGCCGGGCGGCAGCGACGGCGACGCCCCATTCCGCCATGGTGCCCTCCAGCGCGCCGACCCAGGCCGGATCGAAGCGCCCGCTCTGCAGGAGCCGGGTCCGCTCGCGCATGGCCTTCTCGTAGGCGGCGACGCGCCGGGCGTGGCCGGGATCGAGGCCGAATACCAGCCGGTCAAGGAAGCGCCGCCGCCCGGCAGCGCCTTCGCTGAACAACCGGTCCATCTGCGGCGTCAGCCAGACCACGCTGGCGACCTCGGCAAGTTGCGACGGCCCCGTCGCGGCCGCGCCATCCAGCCGCACCAGGCGCCGCTCGGCGATGTCGCCGCCCGCCTCCGCCGGGGCAAGGCCGGTGCCGATCTCGCAATCCCCCCGCGGTCCGGCCAGGGCCGCATGCACGGCCCATGCGGCGGCCGGCGCGGCGCCGCGCCGCGTCACCTCGGTGAGCCTCGCCCGCCGGAGGCCGCGGCCCGGGCTTAGAAACGAGATCGCCTCCAGAAGATTGGTCTTGCCGGCACCATTGCCACCCGTCAGCACCACCGGCCCGGCGGCGATGTCCAACCGCAAGCCGGCGTAGCAGCGGAAATCCGTCAGCAGCAGACGCCGCACCGCCAGCGCGCCGAGCCCCGCGTCCGCGGCGGCCGGCCGCACCGCCCGACCCGTTCCGGAATTCATCCGACCATGCTCAAACGCGCATCGGCATCAGCACGTAGAGGGCGCTTTCGTCGCTGCCGTCGCGCACCAGGGTCGGCGACGCGGCATCATGCAGCACGAAATGGGCGTTGTCGCCCTCGATCTGCGCGGTGATGTCCAACAGATAGCGCGAGTTGAAGCCGATTTCCATGCCGGGATGATTGTAGGCGACGGTCAGCTCCTCGGTGGCGCTGCCGGCCTCCGGGCTGGTCGCCGACAGCACCAGCCGGTCGCGATCGAGGGTCAGCTTGACCGCCCGGCCCTTTTCCGTGGTGATGGTCGAGACGCGGTCGACCGCGGCGGCGAAGCTCTTGCCGTCGACCTCCATCACCTTGTCGTTGACCGACGGGATCACCCGCTCGTAGTCGGGGAAGGTGCCGTCGATCAGCTTGGAGGTCAGCATGCCCTCCTCGAAGGTGAAGCGGATCTTGGTGTCGGACAGCGCCACCTGCACGGCGCCGTCGGCGGTGTCGATCAGCTTGCGCAGCTCGCCGACGGTCTTGCGCGGCACGATCACGCCCGGCATGCCGGCGGCGCCCTCGGGCAAGGGCGTCTCCACCCGGGCCAGCCGGTGGCCGTCGGTCGCCACGGCGCGCAGCACCGGCACCCCGCCGGACTGCGCCGCATGCACATAGATGCCGTTCAGGTAGTAGCGCGTCTCCTCGGTCGAAATGGCGAAGCGGGTCTTGTCGATCAGCCGGCGCAGCTCGGCCGCCGAGATGGTGAAATGGTGCGGCAGGTCGCCCGCCGTCATGACCGGGAAATCGTCCTTCGGCAGGCAGGCGAGCGAGAATTCGGACCGCCCCGCGCGCAGGAACAGCCGCCCGTCGCGCTGGCCGAAGGCCAGTTCCACCTCGGCGCCATCGGGCAGCTTGCGCACGATGTCGTAGAGCGTATGCGCCGGCGCGGTGGTCGCACCCGCCTGGCCGACCTTGGCGCCGACCTTCTCGACGATGGCGACATCGAGGTCGGTCGCGGTCAGGCTCAGGCCATCCTTGGCCGCATCGAGCTGCACGTTGGACAGGATCGGGATGGTGTTGCGGCGTTCGACCACGCTCTGCACATGGCCGAGCGCGTTGAGCAAGGCGGCACGTTCGATGGTCAGTTTCATGGCGCCAATCGGACCGTGAAAGGGGTTGCGGAGAAGCTGCTTCAGACCTTGCACCCGGGCCTGAATCCGGACCCGGCAAGGGTCCGCTTCCAGCCCGCCGGCGGCGCCCTCGGACGATCGGCCGAACAGCCCCGTAACCGGTTTGACAGTGTAACAGAATCGCGCCCGGCAAGCGAAAAAAACTGGCCTTTCAGGGGCCTCGATCCGAGCCGGAAGGAGCGTCGAAAAGCGCCGGGAAATCAGCCCTCAAGCATGCGCCGGAGCAGGTCGATATCGTCGGCGAAGCTGGAATCGACCTCGCGCAGCTCCTCGATCTTGCGCACGGCGTGCATCACCGTCGTATGGTCGCGGCCGCCGAACTTGCGGCCGATTTCCGGCAGCGAGCGCGAGGTGAGCTGCTTGGCCAGGTACATGGCCACCTGGCGGGGCCGCGCGACGGCGCGGGCGCGGCGCGCCGAATGCATGTCGGCGATGCGGATGTTGAAATGCTCGGCCACCCGCTTCTGAATCTCCTCGATGGTCACCCGCCGGTCGTTGGCGCGCAACAGGTCCTGCAGCACCTCCTGCGCGGTTTCCAGCGTGATCGGCCGGCCGACCAGGCTGGAATAGGCCAGCACCCGGTTCAACGCCCCCTCCAGCTCGCGGATGTTCGAGGTGATGCGGTGCGCGAGGAATTCCAGCACCTTGACCGGCACCTGCTTGGCGGCGCCGGCGCGCTCGGCCTTGGATTGCAGGATGCCGAGGCGAAGCTCGTAGTCGGTCGGGTGGATGTCGGCCACCAGCCCCCAGCCGAGACGCGAGCGGAGCCGCTCCTCCATGCCTTCCAGGTCGGACGGCGAGCGGTCGCCCGAGATCACGATCTGCCGGTTCTGATCGACCAGGGCGTTGAAGGTGTGGAAGAACTCCTCCTGCGTCGAGTCCTTGCCGGAAATGAACTGCACGTCGTCGATCATCAGCACATCGACCGAGCGGAACTGCTGCTTGAACACCATGGTGTCCTTGAAGCGGAGCGCCCGGATGAACTGGTACATGAATTTCTCGGCGGAGAGATAGATCACCCGCCGGCCGGGATCGCGATTGCGGATGTCCCAGCCGATGGCATGCATGAGATGCGTCTTGCCGAGGCCGACGCCGCCATAGAGATAGAGCGGATTGAACGGCACGCTGGTCGCATCGGCGATCTTGCGCGCCGCCGCATGCGCCAGCTCGTTCGACTTGCCGACGATGAAATTCTCGAAGGTGAAGCGCGTATCGAGCGGCGCGGACAATTCGCGGTCGGCTTCTTCGAATGATGTCGCCGGCCGCGGCGCCGCGGCCGCCGGATGCGCCGTGCCGTTATGCGCTGCCGGACTGGCGCCGTTCGCCGGCCTGGGCTGCCGCGCCGCATCGGCCGTCCGTACCTGGATGTTGATCGTCTTGAGCTTGCCGATCTCGCCGCGCCACAACTCGCGAATGCGATCGGCGTAATGGTTCATCACCCAGTCGCGCATGAAACGGGTCGGCACGGTCATGGTCACCTGGCCGTCGTGCGCCTCGGCCAGCGCCATCGGCTTCAGCCAGCTATTGAAGGCGGCATCGCCGAATTCCGCCCGCAGCCGGCCGCGCACGCGATTCCACTGTTCGTTGATCTCGCCCGAATCCCCGTGATCCGCCATCGCAGCCCCCGGATCCGACAATCAGCTCTGCACCCAGGGCAGGCCCACGGCCTTCCAGCCGCCGACCTGCCCGCGATGGCGTTCCCCATCGAGGTCGCCCTCGAAGCCGCCCGCGACATTGAAGCACTGCGAATAGCCGAGCGCCGTCAGTGCGACCGCCGCAGTCCGCGACCGGCCGCCGCTGCGGCAGATGAAATACACGGGCGCATCCTTCGCCGGAATCGTCTGGGCGACTTCGGCGGCGAAGTTCGGATTGGGCTTCATTCCGGGGAAAACTTGCAGCGGTACCAGGACGGGCCGCTTGCCGAGAGAGGAGAGATCGGGCAAGCCGACGAAGGTCCATTCCGCATCGCTACGCACATCGACGAGTACCGCACGAGAGTCCGACGCGAGCTTTGACCAGGCTTCCTTTGCCGATACATCGCCCGCATAGGCGGCCGCAGCACCGCCCGTCTGCCCAGCACCCATTAGAACGACGCCTCCCACGCGCACCGAACCGAGACGGCCGTTTGCAACGGCTTTGTTATGCGTGCCACCGGGGTTTCGGGTCTTGTCGACAGCATAAAAAATTTATCGAAATCTGGTGTGTGCGCGGGCTTCCTCACATAGGCGCACTCAGATTCTTCGGCGGTTCCGTTTTCGTCCTGTTGCAAGCCTGTGGCAGCGGCAGTAATCTGAACGCTCGCTTGGCTGCGGGACATTCCAGGTCCTCCTGTCGAAAAAATCAAAGTCTTTAGGCTGATCGTTGAAGCGTAGGTCCGCTGCGGTTCGTGATTGTC
>DATKQA010000400.1:0-2360 GCA_035523835.1 Candidatus Sulfotelmatobacter sp. | reverse complement strand
CCAATGGATGCGGCCGAAGCCGGCCACCAGGTGCGTGCGCGCTATGGACACGCGATAGAAGGCGAAATCGCCGAAGCCGGCGTACATGGCGGCGCTCGGGTGCCGGGCCAGGAAGCGCTCCCGGTGGTGCGGTTCCTGGCTCCGCTCGGCCCGTCCGAGCACCGTGGCGCGGGCGCCGGTCAGCCGGTCGGCTAGGCCCGCCGTGCCGTCGAACAGCAGGGAAACCCGGGGGTCGGCCGTGATGTTCTTTGTGTGTTCCGCCAGGCCGGAGATCAGCAGCAGCGGGCTGCCGTCGTGATCGCAGGCGGTGAGCACCAGGGAGGCATAGGGCCAGCCGTCGCCCGCCGCCAGGTTGGTGGCCAGGGTGGCGGTGTTCTGGCTGCGGATCAGCCGGCGGGCGGCCGCGGCCGGCGCTTCCGTATCGCTCATGCTTTCATCTAGGCGCAGGGTGCCGGGCTCGGCAAGGGCGAGTTTTGCCATCCCGGCGGCGAGGCACTAGTGTGTGCCGGCATGGCGGGCGGGTTTTGCCGCAACCGACAGGAGGAACCGTGACTGCGACCATCGCGCTCGTCGACGACGATCGCAATATTCTCACTTCGGTCTCGATGGCGCTGGAGGCCGAGGGTTTCAAGGTGCGCACCTTCCCCGACGGCGCCGAAGCGCTGCGCGGCCTCGCCGCGCAGCCGGCCGACCTCATCGTGCTCGACATCAAGATGCCGCGCATGGACGGCATGGAGATGCTCAACAAGCTGCGGCGCAGTTCCGACGTGCCGGTCATCCTGCTCACCTCCAAGGACGACGAGATCGACGAAGTGCTCGGCCTCAAGATGGGCGCCGACGACTACATCAAGAAGCCGTTCTCGCAGCGCTTGCTGATCGAGCGCATCCGCGCCCTCTTGCGGCGCGCCGAGCTGGCCAAGACGGCGGCCGGCGGTGAAGGCACCGGCGACAAGGTGATGACCCGCGGGCCGCTGGTGCTCGACGGTGCGCGCCATTGGTGCAGTTGGAAGGGCCAGCCGGCCACGCTCACGGTGACCGAATTTCTCATCCTGCAGGCGCTGGCGCAGCGCCCCGGCCATGTGAAAAGCCGCGACCAGTTGATGGACGCCGCCTACGACGACAATGTCTATGTCGACGACCGCACCATCGACAGCCACATCAAGCGCCTGCGCAAGAAGTTCAAGGCGATCGACGAGGACTTCAACTCGATCGAGACGCTCTATGGCGTCGGATACCGCTACAAGGAAGACTGACCGCCGGATGCTTTCCGGCGACGCGCCGCCGGTCGATGAGACGGTTGCGGCCGACGAATCTGCCGCGTCGAGGCCGATGCTGCGCGCGGGAAAGGATGCCGGTGGCGCGGACCGGCGCGCGGCGGGCGAGAGCGCCGCGGCGCCGTCGCGCCATGTGCGCCGCCGCGGCCCGTTTTCGCCGCTCACCCGGCGCATCCTGGCGATCAACGCGCTGGCGCCGGCGCTGCTGGTCGGCGCGCTGCTCTATCTCGATCAATATCGCGACGGGCTGGTCGATGCGCGCATCGATTCGCTTTATACGCAGGGCCAGCTCATGGCCGGTGCGCTTGGCGAGAGCGCGCTCAATACGCCGAACGACACGCCGACCCTGAACACCGATACGGCGCGGCAGATCCTGCGCCGCCTGGCGGCCGCGACCGACATCCGCGCGCGGCTGTTCGACGAGAAGGGCGAACTGGTCGGCGACAGCCGCGTGCTGCTCGCCGCCGGCCGCAACGTGGTGCTGCGCGTGCTGCCGCCGCCGGAGCAGCCGAGCCTCGGCCTGCGCATGGCCGAGACGGCTTACAACTGGATCATCGACCTGTTTCCAGAGAGCGAGGATCTGCCGCCCTATGAGGAGCGGCCCGACCAGGAGGCCGACGACTACCAGGAGGTGATCTATGCCCTCGGCGGCGACGCGGCCAGCGCCGTGCGGGCGGAGACCGACGGGGTGAAGATCATCTCCGTCGCCGTGCCGGTGCAGGGCCTGCACAAGGTGCTCGGCGCGGTGATGCTGAGCATGGACAGCCGCGATATCGACGGCCAGGTGCGCAGCGAGCGGCTGAACATCCTCAAGCTGTTCCTGATGGTGCTCGGTGTGACCGCGCTGCTCTCCGCCTTCCTGGCCGGCACCATCGGCAGGCCGGTGCGGTACCTCGCCAACGCGGCCGACCGGGTGCGCCGCCTGCACGGCCGGCGCATCGCGATCCCCGATTTCACCGGCCGGCGCGACGAGATCGGCGATCTCTCCGGCGCCTTGCGCGACATGACGGCCGAACTCTATCGCCGCCTCGACGCGATCGAATCCTTCGCCGCCGACGTGGCGCACGAGTTGAAGAATCCGCTGAC
>DATKQA010000399.1:0-14618 GCA_035523835.1 Candidatus Sulfotelmatobacter sp. | reverse complement strand
CAGGCCGATCACCAGGCGGCAGACGATACCAAGGCGAAAGCGGCCAAGGCCTATGACGACCTGCAGAAGGACATCGATGCGGCCAAGGTGCGCAACGACGTCAGCACCGGCGATGCGCCGCCGCTGCCGTGAAATCCAACCGAGCGAAAGGCACGCCGCGGCGTGACAGCACCATGACCACCATCACCGGCAAGCTCTGCACCGCGCTCGCCCTGCTGATACCGTCCGCCGCGCTGGCGGCGACGCAGTCCGTCACCGAGACCGGGCGCTATGTCCTGAACGACAATGATTCGAAAAACGATGCGCGGCAGATGTGCGTCTCGATCGCCAAGCGGACGGCACTGGACAAGGCCGGCTCGCTGTTCGAATCGGATCTGACCGCCCACCGGGCGGAAGGCAACGGCAAGGTGGCGGACGATGCGCACCTGCAGATGCGCTCCTATGTCGCCGCCGTGGTTCGTTCGGAAATGCTCGGCGAGCATTTCGAGATGATTGGCGACCGCCTCGCCATCTCCTGCACGGTTCGGCTCACTTTCGATCCCGATGAGGTCAACGCGAAGCTGCGGGCGATAGCGGGCACCAGCGAGCTCAGCCGGAAGCTGGCAGCGCAGCAGGCCGAGATGGACATTCTGGAACATCAGGTGCAGAGCCTGAGCGCCAAGACCAAGGTGGCGACGATCGCGCCGCCGGCGCCTGGCGCGCCGGTCCCGCTCGCGGCCATGGCGATGCCGGCCCCGACAGATCCACCGCTGCCGCTGGAACGGCCGAACGATGCCGCGACGAGGCAGGCCGCATTGCAGCCGCTGCCGCCGCCGCTCGACGTGCCGTCGCGGCCGATCACCACCGTGCCCGAGACGGCACCGACGATGGCCCCTGCCGTGGCGCAGACGGCGCCCCAAGCGCCGCCGCCGGCCTATCAAGTGCCCTATCAGGCGCCCTATCAGACGGTGACGGTCTATCCGCCGCTGCCACCGACCGTCTATTACTACCGCTACTACCGGCCGGCACCGGCCTATGCGGTGCGCCGCATCTATGCGCCGCGCGTCGCCTATACCGGCGGCTGGTATTACCGCTAGGGCCGGCGGCTACGGCTTCTTCGCCGCCTGCTCGGCGCGGATTTGCGCGAACACCTGCTTGGCCACCAGCATCGCGCCGCGGACGAGCGGCAGGCCGACATAGCCCGACAGGTGCAATAGCACCTCGGTCAGTTCCTCCTCGGTCCAGCCCTGGCGCAGCGCGAAGCGCAGGTGAATGGCAAGCTCCGGCTCGCGCCCCGTGGCCGCATCGGAGACGACGCAAACCAGTGTCCGCGTCTTGAGATCGAGGCCCGGCCTCGTCCACAGCCCGCCGAAGACGGTTTCCGTCGCCACATCGATGAATTTCTTCATCATCGGATCGCCATAGACCTCGCGGTTGCTGCGATCGACCGCGTCGTCGCCATAGAGCGCGCGCCGCATGGCCGCGCCCTTGCGATAGAGCTCGCTCTCCGACATCGGCTCTGCCTCCTCTCCGGTGTTAAGCTTGCCGCCATCTTGCCGCAGGACGGGCGTTCGTCCCACGGCCTTTTGTGCCGCTTGCGGGCCGCAGCGGACGGAGCGGCGGAATCGGAGCGAGGGGAGCGAAGCGGTGCCTGGCAATTTCTCGGAGATCGGCGCCACCGGCCTGTCGCTGGTCCATGTTCTCCTGGCGATCGGCGTCACCGCCCATGTGCTGTTTCACAAGCGCGACGTCGGCGCGTCCATCGGCTGGATCGGCCTCGCCTGGCTGTCGCCGATCCTCGGCAGCCTGCTCTACGTGCTGTTCGGCATCAACCGGGTGAAGCGCCGCGCCAGTCAACTGCGCGACCGACGGCCGTTTCGCCGCGCGACGGAGCCGGCCGCTTCAATTCCGGGACGCGACGATCATCTGGATGTGCTGGAACGCGCCGGCGATCAGATAACCCGGCATCCCGCCGAGCGCGGCAATGCCGTCGGCGTCCTGCACAATGGCGACGAGGCCTATCCGGCAATGCTGGCGGCAATCGACGCGGCCAAGGCCAGCGTCGCCCTGTCGAGCTATATTTTCCGCGCCGACGCGGTCGGCAGCGGCTTCATCGATGCGCTGGTCCGCGCCCACCGCCGCGGCGTCCAGGTGCGCGTGCTGATCGACGGCATCGGCAGCGGCTACTTCTGGTCGGGGACCTACAGCCGGCTGCGCCGCCACGAGGTGCCGGTCGTCCGCTTCCTGCACGCGCCGCTGCCCTGGCGCATGCCGTTCCTCAATCTGCGCACGCATAAGAAGATTCTCGCCGTCGACGGCCGCATCGCCTTCACCGGCGGCCTGAACATCGGCGGCGAGAACCTGCTTGCCGACCGGCCGCGGCATCCGGTGCGCGATACGCATTTCCGCTGCGAAGGACCGGTGGTGGCGCAACTGGTCGAAGCCTTCGCCGCCGACTGGTTCTTCGCCACCGACGAGGCGCTTGCCGGCGAGGCCTGGTTCCCGCCGCTGGAAAAGGCCGGCGAAATCGTCGCCCGCGTCATCCTGTCGGGTCCGGATGAAGACCTCGAGAAAATCGAGTTCATGATCCTGCAGGCGGTCGCCTGCGCACGGCAGTCGATCAAGGTAATGACGCCGTATTTTCTGCCCGACGACCGCCTGGTCACGGCGCTGGCGCTCGCGGCGATGCGCGGGGTCGAAGTCGACATCACCGTGCCGGCGCACGGCAACCACCCGATCGTCGACTGGGCAATGCGGGCGCAGATCGGTCCGCTGGTCGATGCCGGCTGCCGCATCAGGCAGAGCCCGCCGCCGTTCGACCATTCGAAGCTGATGACCGTCGACGGCACCTGGTGCCTGGTCGGCAGCGCCAACTGGGACGTGCGCAGCTTCCGCCTGAACTTCGAGCTGAACATGGAGATCTATGATCCCGGCGTCGCGCGACAGATCGATGCGATGATGGCGGCGCGCGGCGGCGCGACGGTCACCGGCGGCGAACTCGACGGCCTGCCGCTGCCGGTCAAGCTGATCGACAACGGCGCGCGGCTCCTGCTGCCCTATCTCTGAGGCTGCGCCGGTCTGCCGACAGGCTTAACAGGGCGTTAACGGCTCCGTGCTGTAGTTTTCGCCGCCCGGAGACTTGATGACCGACAACGTCCAGAAGCATCCGACCCTGGAGACCCGCCGATTGTTGCTGCCGCCGATCGCGGCGACGGATGCGGAAGCGCTGTTCAGCATATTCGGCGATGCCGAGGCCATGCGCTTCATGGATTGCCCGGTGTCGCAGAACGTGGGTGACACACTCGGCGTGATCGAACGCTGGATGTTCGTCTTTCCCGAATGGCATGCCACCTGGGCCATCGTGCTGCGACAGACCGGCGGCCTGATCGGCATGATCAACTATCACCACCGCGACCCCTGGAACCGGCATGTGGAAGTCGGCTACGCCCTGGCGCGCCGGCACTGGCGGCAAGGCCTGACCAGCGAGGCGCTCGGCGCCGTGCTGGCGCATTGCTTCGAAACGCTTGGCAGCAACCGGGTGGAAGCCACCATCCATCCGGAAAACCACGCCGCCGCCCGGCTGGCGGAACGGTTCGGTTTCCGCTGCGAAGGCGGCCCGCTACGCCAGCGCAAGCTGGTCGCCGGCGAATATCGCGACGTGATGATCTACGGCCTGCTGCGGCAGGAGTGGCTGTTCAGGCAGGCCGCGCTCGCCCAAGCAGCATCGCCCGCACCGCATCGTGAATCCGCGCCACCGCCGGCCGGCGATAGGCCCAGCGCTGGTCTGCTTCGGGCGGATTGACCACCATGGTCGCATTGGCCTCGAACAGCAGGATCTGACCCTCGTCGCCGACGGCGAAATCGACGCCGGCATAGTCGAGAGCGAGCGCATCGCGGACCGCCTCGAGCGCCGCCATGCCGCGGCGGCCGAGCACGCAGGGCATGTCGGCCAGGAAGGCGGCCTCTTCCGCCCGGTGCGACGGCTTGTCGGCCATGTCGGCGGTGAAGTAATGCACCTTCCAATGGTCCGAGACGGCGAGATGCAGCGGATAGAGCCGCCCGTCGACGAACATCACCCGATATTTCCGCCACTTTCGGTCTGGGCCGCGCGCGTCGAGCGGCTGGATCGCCGTCAACACGCCGCCCGGCAGCGCCTGCACCGCCGCCGCCAGATCCTCGGCGCGCTCGACGCGCACAAAATGCCGGCCGGTATGGAAGCCGGGCGAGCGAAGCAGCAGCGGAAAGGCCAGGCCCTCGCGCGCCAGCACCGCCGGCGCATCGCGCGCCGCGAGCGCCGACCGCGGCAGGCTGACGATGCGCGGCACGACCACATCGGGCAGGCCGGCGAGCCGCCGGGCATTGTCGGCACGGCCGGTGGGTGCGATCGCCGAGGGATGATTGACGACCGGTGCGCTGCTCCGCGCCAGTATCTGCGTCACCGCGTCAAGGGCCGGCTGGCAGAGATCGGCATCGCCGATCGCATTGAAGATCAGCGCATGCGGCGGCAGCGGCAGCGACGGGTCAAAATATTCGGCCATGACCACGCTGGTGAGAAAGACCCGATCGTCGAGCAGGGGACGGATCGGCACGTTGCCGCCCTCCGCCGAGACGAGCAGCAGGAGCGGCAGCGGCGCGCCGCTGCCGCGATAGGGCAAGGTCGTCACCGCCCGGCCGCGGAAGCCGCGCTCGCGATGCCGTGCCGCGCCCTCGGCGTCGCCGAGTTCCGCCAGCAGATTGCCGAAGCCTTGGTGCGCCTCGGCATGATCGGGAGCAAGTCGGAGCGCGGTTTCATAATGCGCGCGCGCGGCGTCGAGCGCGCCGGCCTCAAGCAGCAGGTTGGCCAGGTTGACATGGCCCATCGGCTGCTCGGGATGGCGCGCCGCCGCCTCGGCATAGGCGGTGCGGGCGGCCGTGCGATAGCCGGTGGCATGCAGCAGCGTGCCGAAGTTGTTCAGCGCGCCGGCATGATCCGGCGCCCGCGCCAACAGTTCGAGATAGGCGGCCCGGGCATCATCGCTCCGCCCGAGTTCGGTCAGCAGGCAGGCGCGCTCGAAACGGATGTCGATCGAGTCCGGCGACCGGGCCAGGCGGGCATCGAGCGCGTCGAGCGCGGCCTGCCGGCGCCGGCGCTCCGGCCAGTCAGTCACGGCGGCCCGCCGCGGCACGGCGCAGCACCATGGCACCCATGGCCTCGAAGATGCGCGGCACATAGCGGTGCTTGTAGGGATAGGCCTCGCGGGAATCGTCGAGGTGGGTCAGCATGCTGGCATTGGCCTCGAACAGCAGCACCCGGCCATCGGCGGTCAGGCTGCAATCCATGCCGGCGTAGTCCAGATCGAGCCGCCGCGCCACTTCGCGCACCGCATCGCCGGCGAGGCCGGGAAAGGCCGTCTGCCAGTCGGCGAGGAAGCGTTCCTCCTCGCGCTTCATCCACTCGGCTTCGTCCATGTCGGCGCGCCAGTAATGCACCAGCCAGTCGCGGGCGATGGCAAGATGATAGGGAAAGACCTGGCGATCGACGAAGATGAAGCGGTATTTCCGATAGTAGCCGTCGGAACCGCGATAATCCCAGAAACGGCTGAGGTAGTGCTCGCCCGGCGGGACGGCCTGGAGATAGGCGGCGAGTTCGCCCGGCGTCGCAATGCGGGTGAGATCGACGCCGCCATGGGTGCCGAGCGGGCGGACCAGGATCGGCGGCTCGAAGGCTTGACCTTCCGCGGCGAGGGCTTCGAGCGTGGCGTGCGACACCTGACGCGTCTGCGGAACGGCGAGACCGGGCGTGCCGGCGAGCAGGGCCGGCACCGCATCGCGGCGGGTCTTGGCCAGTCGATCCGGCGGATTCAGCACCGGCCGGTCGATCGCGGCGCAGACGGCCGTGGCCGCTTCCAGATAGCGGGCGCCGAGATCGGGACTGGCGATGGCATTGAAGACGACATCGAACGGCGGCAGACCGGCGATCACCGTGGCGGCAGTCTCCGTCGCATCCTCTGGCAGGAGCAAAGGCAGCGCGATCGTCTCGAAACGCACGAGATCGAACAGCGCCTTGGTCGGCATGTTGTAGGGACCGGCCGCGCCGAGCAGGAGAATGCGCGCCGCCGGCGCGCCGCCGGTGCAAGGCGCGACGACCACGCCATGCCGACGAGCCCATTCCCTGCGCAGAGCGCGCGCTTCCTCGCGCCGCCCGACCCGTTCCAGGGTTTGCGCCAGCCGGTCGTAGCCGTCCAGGTTGGCCGGATCGAGCGCCAGCAGCCGCCGGAACGCGGCTTCCGCCTGGTCCAGCTCCTCGGCGCCGTAGCTGGCGGCGCCGAGACCCTGCCAGGCCTCGGTCGAGCCAGGCGCCAGGGCCAGCGCACGACGATAGGCCGCCGCGGCATCGCGCGGGCGGTCGAGCGCGCGCAGGATCATGCCGTGATTGCAATGGGCGACGACGAAGCTGGCATCGATCGCCAGCGCGCGTTCGATGGCCGCGAGCGCCGCCTTGCGCCGACCGAGCCGGTGCAGGGAAACGCCGAGGTCGTTGAAGATCGGCGCCAGGTTCGGCCTGCCGACAGCCGCGCGCTCGAACAGCGCGATGGCGCTGACATCGTCGCCGCGGCGCTGGCGCAACCGGCCGAGATTGTGCAGGGCGTCGGGCTCCTCGGGCACCAGGGCCAGGCAGCGCGCGAACACGGCTTCCGCGGCGGCGAGATCGGTACCGCCGGCCATGATCAGGCCGAGCAGCATGAGCGCCTGGAGTTGATCGGGATCGCGTTCGAGAACCTGCCGGCAGAGACTTGCCGCCTCGGCCGATCGCCCGGCTCGCTGATGGCCGACGGCCGCCAGAATGAGCGCGGCCTGCGACTGCGCCATGCTCTCGCCCCGTGCGGGCATCGCCGCCTCCCTGCCTTCGACGGCGCTCACGCCGAAGCCCTCTCATACACGCCGCGGCCGCGCCGCGCCTGCGCGGCTTGCACCGCGGATTCCCTTGGCTTACCTTCGCGCGAGGTCGCCGCCTTTGCCGGGCCGTCGCATGCGGCGAGGATGCGCGGCCGAGCGAGCATGCCATGAGCGAAGAGCTGGAGGACGCCGCGGCGCGCTATGCGCTCATCCTGAGCGCCGATCCGGCCAATCGCGAAGCGCTGCATCGGCTGGCGCTGGTGCGCCTGCGCCAGGGCCGGCCGCAGGAGGCCGAGCCGCTGCTGCTGAAGGCGCTCGAGCTCGATCCCGGCTGGGCCGAGGCCTACAACAGCCTCGGCGCGGCGGAGCGGGCGCTGCGGCGTCACGAAGCGGCGATCACCAGCTACCGGCAGGCGCTGGCCGCCAGGCCCGATTATGCCGAAGCACACAATAATCTCGGCAACGCCTATTTCGAACTCGCCCGCTATGAAGACGCCATGGGCGAATACGAGCGGGCACTGGCCATCAGGCCGGCCTATGCCGATGCGCTGGCCAACCGCGCGACGACCTTGAAGACGCTCGGCCGCCTCGACGAAGCGCGGCAAGGCTTCGAGCAGGCGATCTCGCTCGCACCGACCGCGGCGCGGCTCTATTTCGAATTGGCCGACTGCACGCGCTTCACGCCGGACGATCCGCATCTCGCGGCCATGCAGGATCTGATGCAGGACGAGGCATCGCTGCTCGACGAGAGCCGCATGCTGCTGCATTTCGCCCTGGCCAAGGCGCTGGCCGATTTCGGCGAGCACGCCCGTGCCTTCGCCCACCTGGGCACGGCCAACCGGCTGAAGCGGCAGGAGACAGCCTATGACGAAGCCGCCGTCCTCGGCGAGCTCAAGCGCATCCGTGCCGTCTTCACGCCGGCGCTGATGCAGGCGCTGCGCGATGCCGGCGATGCTTCGCCCGTGCCGATCTTCATTGTCGGCATGCCGCGCTCGGGTTCGACCTTGGTCGAGCAGATCCTGGCGAGCCATCCGGCGGTTGCCGCTGCCGGCGAAATCAACGATTTTCCGACCCTGGTCGCCGGCCTCGGCGGCGCCGCGCAGTTCCCCGAGGCCGTATCGACGCCGACCGCGGCGCGGCTGCATCGGCTCGGCAGCGACTATCTCGCGCGCGTCAGCGCCAAGGCGCCGCCGGCGGCGCGCATCACCGACAAGCTGCTGGCCAATTTTCGCCATGTCGGCCTGATTCATCTGGCGCTGCCGCGGGCACGCATCATCCATACCAGGCGCGATCCGCTCGACACCTGCCTCTCCTGCTATTCGAAGCTCTTCACCGACGACCAACCTTTCGCCTACGACCTCGGCGAACTCGGCCGGTACTATCGCGCCTATGCCGCGCTGATGGACCATTGGCACCGGCTGCTGCCGGCCGAGGCGCTGCTCGACGTGCGCTACGAGGCCGTCGTCGACGACATCGAGGGCGAGGCGCGGCGGATCATCGCGCATTGCGGCCTGCCTTGGGACGAACGGTGCCTCGATTTTCATCGCACGGCACGCCCGGTGCGGACCGCGAGCGCCAACCAGGTGCGCCAGCCGATCTATCGCACCTCGGTCGAACGCTCACGCGCCTACGCCGACCTGCTGCAGCCGCTCAGGGATGCGCTCGGACCCCTTGCCTGACGGCTGTTCGACGGCGAGATGCGCATAGCGCGCCGTCGTGTCACCGGCGAAGACATGCGGCCCGACATGGGCCAGCTTGCTGGCGAGATCGAGCCAGATCTCGCCGCCGATGGCGCGCCAGCGGCGGCAGAAGGAAAAATCCTCGCTCAGGTAGTAGCCGCTTTCGGCGTCGATCATGCAATCCCACAGGGCATAGAAATTCTCCGACTCGCGCTTGCCCATGAAATTGTGGATGGCCTTGTAGCGGGTCTCGGGATAGGCCGCGATCAGCCGCGCGAAGGCGGTGCGCTTGATCAGCAGAAACCCGGTGCCGGCATATTCGGCCGTGGCGAAGCCGCCCTCGCGGCGGAGCGCGTCGCCCTGGCAGAAGGCGCCGACGTAGCCGAGCCCCGCCTGTTCCGGCGTTTCCGGCGATTGCGGGTGGCGCGCCGCGACGCCGTTCCAGTCCACCGTCTTCACCGGATAGAGCGCGGCGGCGATCTCCTTGTCGAGGCGCATGAGGCGCATGACCTGGCTCGGCTCGAAGGCGATGTCGGCATCGACGAACAGCAGATGCGTCGCCAGGGGATCGTCGAGGAAGGAGGCGACGATCGAACTCCGCGCACGGGGAATCAGCGCATCGTTGCCGAGCGTGGTGAAGCCGAGCTCCAGGCCGAGCGCGGGCGCCTGCTTCATCAGCCTGAGCGCCGACATCAGATAGCCCTGGGAAACGATCCCGCCGAAGCACGGCGTGCCAACGACCAGCTTCACCATGCCTGTCGGCCTCGGTTGGTTTCCAGCGATCGGCGCACGGTGCCACCTCATGCAAGCCCGCCGATGCGGGCCGCGCGAGCGCCGCGCCGACGGCGATGCGGCCGGGGAATCAGCGACAAAAATATAGCTACCAAAGTGTTAACGAAATCTTGTGCGGCGCCGGGCCCGCGTCCCGGTCGGGCGGCGGCCGCACGCGTCAGTCGAGGCTCGCCACGTCGAGACCGGCCGCCGCGAGCAGGACCAGGGCCAGCGCCAGAAACACCCAGCCAATGTTGTAGCGCGCCATGGGATCGACGGGTTCCGGCTCCGGCAGCGCCGCAAGCCACGCCCCGGCGGCGGGCGCCTGCAGGCCGTTTCCGCCGCGCCCCCTGTGCAGCAGCGAGCCGATGGTCCAGCCCGGCCAGGTCCAGTCGCCGCGCCAGATCCAGCCGAATACCGGGGAGGCGAAGCAGATGAGCGCGGCGACCAGCGCCGCCGCGGCACACAACAGATAGTCCGCGCTTTCCATGCGGTGCCCACGCGTTTTTAAGGAATTTCTGCGAGTCACACGAACAGGCGGTGGAATCCCTGCGCCGGTCGCCTTGGCGCCCGTGCGGCGGGCACGGCGCCAAACGCCGGCGGCCCGCCTATGGTAGCGTGGCTCGGTCGGGTCCAGGACGAAGGCATGGCAGAGACAATCCGGTCGCTGTTCGACGCGGCCCTCGCGCAGCACCAGCACGGACGCATCGAGGAAGCGGCGGCCGGCTATCGCCGCATCCTGCAGGACGAGCCTGCGCATGCCGAAGCGCTGCACATGCTCGGCGTCATACGTCTGCAGCAGGGCGAGCCTGCCGAGGCGGCGGAGCTCATCGGCCGGGCCTTGCGCATCAATCCGGCCGCGTCGGCGGCGCACAACAATCTCGGCAACGCGCTGCTGGCGCTTGGCCGTGCCGCCGAGGCGGTGGCGCATTACGAACAGGCCCTGGCCGTTCATCCGGCCTTCGTCGAGGCCCATTTCAATCTCGCCCGCGCGCTCCAGGCGCTCGACCGCCATGAAGCGGCCGCGGCGAGCTACGCCCGCGCGGTCGCGCTTCGCCCGAACTTCGCCGAGGCACACAACAACCTCGGCAATGCGCTGCAGGCCTTGGGACGATTCGAGGAAGCCGCCGCGGCATTGCGCCAGGCCATCGCCATGGCGCCGCACCTGGCTCAGGCGCACAACAACCTCGGCGTGGTGCTGCAGGCCCTGCAGCGCCATGCGGAGGCGATCGGCCATCACGAGCGGTCGCTCGCCCTCCAGCCCGGCAACGCCGAGGCGCTCAACAATCTCGGCAACGCCTTGCGCGCGCTGGACCGCCACCAGGAGGCGCTGAGCCGCTTTCGGGCGGCGCTCGCCATCAATCCGGGCTATGCCGAGATCCACGTCAACGCCGGCTCGGCCCATCTCGCGCTCGGCCAGCCGGAAGCGGCGCTGGCCGCCTTCGATGCGGCGCTCGCCATCCGGCCGGACTATGCCGAGGCGCTGTACAATCGCGGCATCGCGCTGCAGGCGCTGAAGCGCGAGCGGGAAGCGATCGCCCCCTATGAAGCGGCGCTGGCCCTGCGGCCGGACTATGTCGAGGCGCACAACAACCTCGGCAACGTGTTCCTGGAACTCGGCCAGCTCGAGGCGGCCGGGGCGCACTACGACAAGGCGCTGGCGCTCAAGCCGGATTTTCCCGAAGCCCTGGCCAATCGCGGCACCGTGCTGCGCGGCCTCGGCCGGATCGACGAGGCGCGCGCGGCCTTCGCCCGGGCGGCGCGATTGGCGCCGCGCACGACGCGGACCTATCTCGACCTGGTCGACTGCAGGCGAATGCTGCCGGACGATCCGCATCTTGCCGTCATGGAGGCCCTGGCCGGCGACGCCTCGCTCGACGACGAGGCGCGCATCTTTCTCGGCTTCGCCCTCGGCAAGGCCTACGAGGACCTCGGCCGGCACGCGGACTCCTTTCGCGCGCTCGCCGCCGCCAATGCCGGCAAGCGGCGGACGATGGACTACGACGAGGCGGCGACCACCGGCGAGTTGCAGCGCATCGCCGCCGCCTTCACCCCGGCGCTGCTGGCGCGGGGCCGAGGCCGGGGCGGCGGGCAGCCGTCACCGATTTTCATCGTCGGCATGCCGCGCTCCGGCTCGACCCTGGTGGCGCGCATCCTCGCCAGTCATCCGGCCGTGCACGACGGCGGCGAGCTGATCGAGTTGCCGCAGGCCGTCGCCGCGCTCTGCGACGGCGGCGCGGGATTTCCGGCAGCGGTCGGCGCCTTGAGCGAGGGCGACCTCGGCCGCTTCGCCGACAGCTATCTCGGGCCGGTCCGCGCGCTCGCCCCCCGCGCCCGGCGCATCGTCGACAAGATGCCGTCGAACTTCCGCTTCGTCGGCCTGATCCGCCTGGCGCTGCCCGGCGCCCATATCATCCACACCCGGCGCAACCCGGTGGACACCTGCATCTCCTGCTTTTCCAAACTGTTCACGGCCGGCCAGCCCTTCGCCTACGACCTCGGCGAGCTTGGCCGTTACTACCGCGCCTATGCCGCCTTGATGGCGCATTGGCGGCGCATCCTGCCGGCCGAGGCCATGCTCGAGGTGGACTACGAGGCGGTGGTGGCCGACCTGGAAGGCATGGCGCGGCGGATCGTCGCCCATTGCGGCCTCGATTGGCACCCCGCCTGCCTCGCCTTCCACAAGACCGCCGGCGTGGTGCGGACGGCCAGCGCCGCGCAGGTGCGCGAGCCGCTCTACGGCAGTTCGGTCGGACGGTCCGGACCCTATGGCGCGCTGTTGCGCCCGCTGCTCGATGCCCTCGGCCCGGAATCGCGCTGAATTCCGCGCCGAAAGCGATTTGCTAAGCGTTTCTTAACCTTAAGGGAAAATGATCGGGCGGGTGGCGGCGCCGGGGCGGGCGGCGGCTGCGCCCCGACCTGCGAGCGTTGAAGGAGACGCGAGAATGGCGAAGCCCGTGATTGTCATCGGCACGCCGTGCTTCGGCGGCCTGGTGACCAACGGCTACATGGAGTCGGTCATCCGCCTGATGAACCACGCCGCCGGCGGCGCCGGCTACGAAGTCTCGCTCACCACGGTCGGCTACGACGCCCTGATCACGCGCGGGCGCGCCACGATCGCCGCGACCTTCATGGACGATCCCACGGCGACGCATCTGCTGTTCGTCGATTCCGACATCACCTTCAAGCCGGAGCAGGTCACCCGTCTGCTGAAATTCGACAAGGATGTCGTCGGCGCCTTCTATCCGCTGAAGATGATCGACTGGACGCACCTGCCCGAGCGCCATGCCGCGGGCGGCGAATCGCTGGAGCGGGCCGGCCTGTCCTATGTCGGCGAAATCTGCACCGACGACGAATTCCGCACGGAAGGCGGGTTCGCCACCGCCAAATATGCCGGCACCGGCTTTCTGATGATCAAGCGCGGCGTGTTCGAGCGCATGATGAAGGCACATCCGGAACTGAAATACACCACCATCCATGCCGCGCCGCGCCCGACGCACGGTGCGGACTATCGCTATGCCCTGTTCGATTGCATGATCGATCCCGAGACCGGCATCTACCTGAGCGAGGACTATGCCTTCTGCCGCCGCTGGCGGGCGCTGGGCGGCGAGCTCTGGCTCGACCTGAAGAGCGAACTCACCCATACCGGCCCGCACCCGTTCAAAGGCAACACCATCGACCGCTTCGCGCCGCTGCTCGCCGCCGGCGACATCAGCGCCGCCGCGCTCAAGAACAAGAGCGCCTGAGATGCGGCACGGCATCCATTTCATTTCCGGCCTGCCGCGTTCCGGCTCGACCCTGCTCGCCGCGCTGCTGCGGCAGAACCCGCGCTTTCACACACGCATGAGCGGCCCCGTCGCCGGTTGGTTCGGCACGATGCTGAACGAGATGAGCGGACGGAACGAATACGAGGTGTTCATTTCCGATGCGCAGCGCCGGGCCGTGCTGCGCGGCCTGTTCGAGGGCTACTATCACGACGTGCATCCGCACAAGGTGGTCTTCGACACCAACCGCTCCTGGTGCACGCGGCTGCCGGCGCTGGCCGAGCTCTACCCGGACGCCAAGGTGATCTGCTGCGTGCGCCATGTCGGCTGGATCATGGACAGCATCGAACGGCTGGTGCGGCGAAACCGCTTCCGGGTTTCGCGCATGTTCAACTTCGACAGTGGCGGCACCGTCTACAGCCGGATCGGCGGCCTGGCCGAGCCGAGCGGCCTGGTCGGCTTTTCGCTGAATGCCGTCAGGGAAGCCTATTACGGCGAGCAGTCCGACCGGCTTCTGCTGGTGACCTACGAGAGCCTGAGCCGGTCGCCGGCGGCGGTCCTCGACGCCGTCTACGGCTTCATCGGCGAGCCGCCCTTCGTCCACGATTTCGACCACCTGGCCTACGACGAGGCCGAGTTCGACGACCGGCTGGGCATGCCCGGCCTGCATTCGGTGGCGGCCAAGGTCTGCCATACCGAGCGCCAGCCGTTGCTGCCGCCGGATCTGTTCGCGCGCTTCGTCAATGACGCGTTCTGGACCGATCCGCGGCTGAACGTGCGCAAGGTCAAGGTGGTGTAGCGCAAGCGACAGGGGCGGCGATGACGGTCGAGCTGATTGCGGAAGATACCCGGGAGTCTCTCGGCACGCTGCCGGTCGATGTTCCCGAGGGCAGCCCGAGCCCGGCGCGCTTCGCCATGCACGGCTACCAATATGCGCCCGACGGTCCCTTGCTCGCCAATCCGAAGCCGCACGATCCCGGCCAGCAGCGCTTTCACCGCACCTTGCGCTGGCTGATGGTCAGGACGGAGGACGGCACCTGGCAGGTGCACATCCCGCGCCAGCACGTCGGTTGGGTGAAGCTGCTGCCGAAGCTCAGGCCGCCGGCGAAATAGCCGGCGACGCGGCCGGCCGTTCAGGCGGTGACCGGCGACAGCAGATTGGCCAGGCTCGAGCCGTAGCTGGCGATCGTATAGCCGTAGACGCTGTTGCTGGAACTGCTGCCCGACGACAGGCCCGAGGCGCCGGCGTAGGACGATCCCAGGACCGAGAACAGCGACGAGCTGGAACCGTAGGTGGAGGACGAAGAGGCGGAGGCATAGTTGCCGATGCCGAGCTGCAGCTCCGCCGCCTGGAACTGCCCGATCTGCTTTTGCGTCTCGGTCGAGACGGTGCCGGTGATCGCCGGCGTCGATTGCGTCGGCCCCTGGGTCAGAAGCTGGTATTCCTTCTTCACCTGGATCATCGCGTTCTGGATGATGGTCTGCGCGTCGGTGGCGCTCTGCTGCGTGCTGAGGTTGAGGCCGCTGACGAAGCCGAGCTGCATGATCG
>DATKQA010000398.1:0-6721 GCA_035523835.1 Candidatus Sulfotelmatobacter sp. | reverse complement strand
ACCATGCGGCCTGGGCGTGCGCCGGTCAATCGGCTTCGACCAGTTTGGTGGTCATGCAGATGGTGCTCTCGACCAGCTCGCGCCGCCGCATGAAGCGCCGCGCGCTTTCCGGATCGCCCGGCGCCGGTCCGTCCGGGCGCGAGCGGTCCCAGGCGGCGTGGTCGGCATAGCGGGTGAGCAGCAGGCCGCGCGCCGCCGGCGGCGTGACGGCACGGCTGAGCCAGAGGCCGAGGATGCTGGCGCCGAAGGCCTGTTCGAAGGTCTCCCAGGCGGCGCTCGACAGGTCGACCAGCTCCGGCCAGTCGGCGGCGCGCAGGTTGAACCAGCGGAAGGAATAGATGCCGGGTCCATGCGGCGGCGCGGCCATCTTCGGCCGCACGGTCGGCTGCAGGTCCTCGCCGGCGACCGACAGCACGTCGGGGATGGCGCCGAGCGCCGCGTCGGCCGCGGCCGGCGTCGCCGTCTCCGGCCAGGCGCTGATGACGATGCCCTGGTCGGAGCGCAGCCCGATCAGGGGCGTGAACAGGCCCCAGAGCGCACCGCCGTCGCGGCGCATGGCGGCGGCGGCCGTGCCGTGGACGGCGCGGGCGACCTTCGGCCATTGGCGCGGCGCGATCTGGATGGTGCGGAAGGCGTAGTTCTCGGCCATGGGCGCTCCCCGGCGGCAGGCATGACAGGGCGGGTCGCGGCGAATTATGCTCGCCGCCGGCTAGGCTTCAAAGCGGCAAAGGAGACGACGGCATGGGCATGCTCGACGGCAAGGTGGCCATCATCACCGGCGCGACCAGCGGCATCGGCGCGCGCACGGCGGAACTGTTCGTCGCGGAAGGCGCCCAGGTCGTCTTCACCGGCCGGCGCGCGGCGGAGGGCGAGGCCTTGGCCGGGCGGCTCGGCGCCAAAGCCGCCTTCGTCCGCGCCGACGCCACCCTGGAGGCGGATTGGCAGCGGGTGATCGCCCGCGCGCTGGAGATCAACGGCCGGCTCGACTGCCTGTTCAACAATGCCGGCGGCCCGGCGCCGACCGGCGGCATCGCCGGCATCTCGGTCGAAGGCTTCGATGCGGCCATGGTGCTCTTGGTGCGCTCGGTCATGCTCGGCATGAAGCACGCGGCGCCGATCATGCAGCGCCAGCGCGCCGGCAGCATCGTCAACAACGGCTCGGTCGCCGCCTATCTCGCCGGCTATTCCAGCTCGATGATCTACAGCGCCGCCAAGGCGGCGGTGAACCACCTCACGCGCTGCGTCGCCATGGAGCTCGGCGAGCACGGCGTGCGCGTCAACAGCGTCTCGCCCGGCGCCATCGCCACCGGCATCCTGGCCAAGGCGCTCGGCATGGAACCGGGCAAGGCCGACCAGGTCGCCGAGCGGATGAAGGCCGGCTTCGCCACGGCGCAGCCGATCCCGCGCGCCGGCGTGCCCGACGACATCGCCCAGGCCGCCTGCTGGCTCGCCTCCGACCGCTCGAGCTTCGTCAACGGCGAGGACATCGTCGTCGACGGCGGGCTGATCCGCGGCCGGCTGTTCTCGCCGCACCAGGAAAGCCTGAAGCAGACGCGAACCGCCTTCGGTCTGTGACCGCCCTCGTCGGGCGCGGGCGTGACGACGCGGCAGCATCGTTCGTTGCAATTGAATTGCTCATCATATCGTCACCCCCGCGCACCCTCGTCACCCCGGCGGAAGCCGGGGTCCAGGGCTTCGATCCCGCTGGATGCCGGCTTATCGCCGGCATGACGACGAGAAGAAGATGGCTATCGCTCTTCCCGTCACCCCAGCGCACCCTCGTCACCCCCGCGAAGAGCGGGGGTCCAGCGCGGCGTTCGTCACGGTTGCCCCTTCGGGATGCCCGCTGGGCGCGGGCATGACGATAGAAAAAGACGAGTGCTCACGGCTCGGGGCGAAGGACAGGGCGCGGGCGTGGTGGTGCAGACAATGCCGGGGCGTCAAGCCGCCTCGATCAGGAGATCGGCGAGTTCTGCGGGCATGTCGACCATGACGTCGTGGCCGCAGGGCAGCGCGGTCACGTGCCAGTTCTTGTCGCGGCTGAGCCGCTCGGCGATCGGGCCGAAGGCCGAGCGGCTGTAGCAGGCCGCCTGGATATAGGTGCGCTTGGCGACGCGGGCGAAGGCGTCGGGCAGCATCAGCTTCTGTTCGAAGCAGGCGAGCGGATGCGGCACGCAGAGCCGGTCGACCCAGGCCCGGTCGGCCTCGTTCACGTCGAACAGCGCCGCGGCGCGCGGCGGGATGAGCCAGCCGGCGCCCTTGTCGCGCACGCTCTCGTAGAACTGCGCCACCCGGTCGGCGGGCATGAAATCCAGCACCGACTGGCCGTTCTCCGGCACGAAGGCATCGAGATAGACCAGCGCGCGGATGCGGCTCGCCATGCGGTTGGCGACGCCGGTGATCACCATGCCGCCGTAGGAATGGCCGCACAGCACGATGTCGCCGAGTTCGTCCCATTGCAGCAGGTTGACCACGTCCTGCACATGGGTTTCCAGGTCGACCGCGCGGCTCATCAGGTGCGAGCGGTCGCCGAGGCCGGTCAGGGTCGGGGTGTGCACCTCGTGTCCGCGGGCGGCAAGCAGCCGGCGCACGCGCGACCAGCACCAGCCGCCGTGCCAGGCGCCATGCACGAGCACGAAAGTCGTCATCGCCTTTCCCCCTGTTTGGTCGCGCGCGCCAGTCTAGGCGCGGTGGATGGCGGCGAACAAGCGCGGCCCCGTGTCATGGCGCTGCCACACCGGCGGCGCAGGCGGCGCGGGACGCCCGGCGGCGCTGCCGTCTATACTCGGTGCGGGACCAACCGCGCCGGATGCGACCGATGCCGCTCGACCCGCACGTGAAGGGAATCCTCGATGCCATGGCGGTCGCCGGGCGGCCGAAGGTCTGGCAGCTCACGCCGGCGGAGGCGCGGCTCGGCATCGTCGAGCTGGCGGCGGCGGCCGACGCCAAGGACGTGGCGATCGGCCGGGTGGCGAACGGCGAAGTTCCCGGCCCCGGCGGCGCCATCGCGATCCGCGTCTATACGCCGGTGGCTCCGGGCGCCGACCGCCTGCCCGGCCTGGTCTATTTCCACGGCGGCGGCTTCGTCATCGGCAACCTGGATACGCACGAGGGCCTCTGCCGCATCCTGGCCAACGAGACCGGCTGCCGCGTCGTCTCGGTCGACTACCGCCTGGCGCCGGAGCACCGCTTTCCGGCGGCGCTCGACGATGCCGTCGCGGCGACGCAATGGATCGCCGAGCATGCGCCGGAACTCGGCATCGATCCCAATTGCATCGCCGTCGCCGGCGATTCCGCCGGCGGCAACCTCGCCGCCGCGGTGTGCCAGCGGGCGAAAGCGGCGGGCGGGCCGCTCATCGCGCTGCAGATCCTGCTGTGCCCGGTGCTCGACCAATCGGGCGAGACGGAATCGCGCCGGCTGTTCGCCGAAGGCCATCTGCTGGAAAAGGCCAGCCTCGAATGGTTCTACGCACAATATTGCCCGGAAGGCGCCGACCTGGCCGACCCGCGGCTCTCGCCGCTGCGCGCCGACGACCTCGCCGGCCTGCCGCCGGCGCATATCCATACCGCCGCCTTCGACCCGCTGCGCGACGAGGGCAAGGCCTATGCCGACAAGCTGGAGCGCGCCGGCGTCGCGGTGCGCTACACCTGCCACGCGGGCATGGTGCACCATTTCTACTGCATGGCGGGCGCCATTCCGGCGGCGCGCGCGGCGCTGAAGGAGGCGGGCGCGGCGATCAGGGCGGCGCTGGCAGTTTGACGCTTCGGGTCCGGGTGAGGCTGTCGAGCGCGCCCTGCAGGATGTAGGCGGCGGCGAGCTTGTCGACCAGTTCGGCGCGGCGCTTGCGCGAGGCATCGGCCTCGAGCAGGGTGCGGGTCACCGCGGCGGTGGACAGCCGCTCGTCCCAAAAGCCCATCGGCAGCTCCGGCATCAGCTTGTCGAGGTTGGCGGCGAATTGCCGGACCGACTGGCAGCGCGGCCCCTCGCTGCCGTCCATATTGACCGGCAGGCCGAGCAGCAGGCCGCCGACCTGCTGGCGGGCGATGATGCCGCGCAGCACCTCCGCGTCCTTGCTGAACTTCACGCGGCGGATGGTTTCGAGCGGCGAGGCGATGACCAGGCCGGGATCGGACAGCGCCAGGCCGACGGTCTTGCTGCCGACATCCAGCCCGAGCAGGCGCTTGCCCGGCGCGAGGCGCTGGCAGAGGTCGGCGGGGTTGCTCGCGAGCATGCCGGGTGCTACTTTCCGCGCCGCACCGACAGGGGCTTTCTTCAAGCCTGCCGGCCGGTTAGCGCTCAAGCCTCAGGAGAGGGTGAAAGGTGGCACATGTCGCTCGATAAGGCCACAGTGGTGAAGATCGCCGCCTTGGCCCGGCTCAAGGCGCCGGCGCAATTGCTGGAGCCGATGACCGTCGAGCTGAACGACATTCTCCGCTTCGTGGAACAACTCGCTGAAGTGGATACGACCGGCGTGCCGCCGCTCAGCTCGGTGGTGGAGATGAGCCTGCGCTTGCGGCCCGACGAGGTGACCGAGCCGGCCAATGCCGAGGGCGTGCTGGCCAATGCGCCGGAGCGGGCCGAGGATTTCTTCGTGGTGCCGAAGGTCATCGAATGACACTCGGCATCGACGACCTCGCCGGCCTGACCATCGCTGCCGCCGCCGACGGCCTCAGGCGCAAATCCTTCAGCGCCGCCGAACTGGCAGAGGCGAGCCTTGCCGCCGTCGCGGCGGCGAAGCCGCTCAACGCCATGCTGACCATGGCGGATGACAAACTGCGGGCGGCGGCCGGCGCCGCCGATGCGCGGCTGGCGCGCAGCGAGGCCCGGCCGCTCGAGGGCATTCCGCTCGCCGTCAAGGACCTGTTCTGCACCGCCGGCATGCGCACCACCGCGGCCTCGCGCATCCTCGACACTTTCGTGCCGACCTATGAATCGACGGTGACGCAGCGGCTCTGGGATGCCGGCGCGCTGCTGCTCGGCAAGACCAACCTCGACGAATTCGCCATGGGTTCGTCGAACGAGACCAGCTTTTTCGGCCCGGTCGTCTCGCCCTGGTCGTTGGAGCACGACCGGCCGCGCCACGTGCCCGGCGGCTCCTCCGGCGGCTCGGCGGCGCTGGTCGCGGCCGGCGCCGCGCTCGGCGCCATCGGCACCGACACCGGCGGCTCGATCCGCCAGCCGGCCTCGCTCAGCGGCGTCGTCGGGCTGAAGCCGACCTACGGCCGCTGCTCGCGCTGGGGCATCGTCGCCTTCGCCTCCTCGCTCGACCAGGCCGGGCCGATGACGCGCAGCGTGCGCGACGCGGCGCTCATGCTGCAGGCCATGGCCGGCTTCGATGCGAAGGACTCCACCTCGGTCGACCTGCCGGTGCCGGATTATGCCGCGGCGCTCAGCGGCGACATCCGGGGCCTGCGCGTCGGCATCCCCCGGGAATATCGCGTCGACAACATGCCGGCGGCGGTCGAGGCGCTCTGGCGCCAGGGCATCGACTGGCTCAAGGCGGCCGGCGCCACGGTGCGCGACGTCAGCCTGCCGCACACCAAGTACGCGCTGCCGACCTATTACATCGTCGCCCCGGCGGAAGCCTCGTCCAACCTGGCGCGCTACGACGGCGTGCGTTTCGGCTTGCGCGTGCCGGGCGACAGCCCGATCGAGATGTACGAGAACACGCGAAGCGAAGGCTTCGGCGCCGAGGTGAAGCGGCGCGTGCTGATCGGCACCTATGTGCTCTCCGCCGGCTATTACGACGCCTATTACATCAAGGCGCAGCAGGTGCGCACTTTGATCCTGCGCGATTTCCAGGCCGCCTGGAACGAGGTCGACGTGCTCCTGACGCCGACCGCGCCCTCGGCCGCCTTCCGCATCGGCGAGAAGGCGGCGGACCCGGTGGAGATGTACCTGAACGACGTCTTCACCGTGCCGGTGAACCTTGCCGGGCTGCCCGGCATCTCGGTGCCATCGGGCCTCTCGCCGGAAGGCCTGCCGCTCGGCCTGCAGCTCATCGGCAAGGCCTTCGACGAGGCGACCTTGCTCTGTGCCGCCGATGTGCTGGAGCGGGCCGCGGCCTTCACCGCCCGGCCGGTGCCCTGGTGGAGGAGCAAGCCATGAGCGCAAAAGCCAGCCCGACCATCAAGGGCGAGACCGGCGACTGGGAAATCGTCATCGGCATGGAAGTGCATGCCCAGGTGCTTTCGCAGTCCAAGCTCTTCTCCGGCGCGCCGACCGCCTTCGGCGCGGCGCCGAACAGCCAGGTGTCGCTGGTCGATGCCGCCATGCCCGGCATGCTGCCGGTGATCAACGAATGGTGCGTGCGCCAGGCGGTGAAGACCGGCCTCGGCCTGAAGGCGGCGATCAACCGGCACTCGGTGTTCGAGCGCAAGAACTATTTCTTTCCCGACCTGCCGGCCGGCTACCAGATTTCGCAGTACCAGCAGCCGATCGTCGGCCAGGGCAAGCTGCTGCTCGACCTGCCGGACGGCACGACGCGCGAGATCGGCATCACCCGGCTGCACCTGGAGCAGGACGCCGGCAAGATGCTGCACGACCAGAACCCGTCGAGCACCTTGGTCGACCTCAACCGCGCCGGCACCGCGCTGATGGAGATCGTTTCCGAACCGGACCTGCGCTCGGCCGAGGAGGCAAGTCTCTACCTCGCCAAGATGCGCTCGATCCTGCGCTACCTCGGCACCTGCGACGGCAACATGGAGGAAGGCTCGCTCC
>DATKQA010000397.1:0-7313 GCA_035523835.1 Candidatus Sulfotelmatobacter sp. | reverse complement strand
CGGGCAATCGCGGTGGATGCCACCGGAGCGGCACGTTCGAGCGGCGGCCAGGTCAGGGAAGACAGAATTGTGCTGATGGAAGAAAGATTTAATGGTGGCTGCGTAGAATTCGATGAGGCGTGTTCCAGGTGCTTCGTCGCCTTGTGCGATGTGCTCTGCCTGCTGAACGGCTGCAGGTGATGATGTGGGTAGGTGCAACATGGCCAGCAATGTGGAAACGCTCGGGGGAGATGTTTGGCAGTCAGGTCACGGGGGCAACATGAGCACCTACGCAGAAAAGCAGGCTGCGGAACTGGCCGTGCGTTGGGCTACGATCCTGATCGACAAGAGTTGGGGCGAAAGACTGGACCTGCTGCATCAGATTCACGAACAGTTGCAAGATGACCTGAACAACCTCGAGCTTTACTGTCAGGTGTCTCCGATCCTCATCAAGCGGCTTATCGAGGCCCTGGACGGCGGGCCGATTGCCTCGACGGAACAGGCACATATCTACGCCAATTCCGGCGACGAGGGGCACCGGCAGGCGGCCGGCGAATGGCTTGCCCGGCACGGCGCGGGCCGCAAGGCGGCGCGCGAATAAGCCCACCATCGGGACGGGCGGGGCCCCGGCGCTAGCCGTCGAAGCGCCTCCGGCGGGCGATTTGCGCGGCATTTGCAGCGGCTGTCACAACCCGGTTAACCATATACGTGCTAAGCTGAATTTGAAGTCGGGACGGACCTGCCGCGCCGCTCGGGAGCTGGCTCCGGTGCGCTGCGTTCGGGTATCTCGACCGATACGCCCGGCGGGAGGCGCAGCGCAGCCGTGCGGCAAGGTGACGCCGGTCGGCAAGAAGTTAAAATGATTGAATGTTTAATGTTTTCGGCGGCGTGCCCTTGCGGTAAACATGGCGTCAGTGACGAATCGGGATGGCGCATGGAGCCAACCGGGCCGGCCCGCGGCTGCCAGCGGCCGGGCGAGCACGGCGGCCGTTCGTGCGTCAGCTATTCGTAAAGGACTCGTCAGGCATAAGGAGTTGGTCGGTCGACCGGACGAAATACCCGCGGCATTGCGGGCAGATGAGGCCAGTTATTTCACAGGGGAATCCAGGACCGATCGGGCGGAATAGTGCCGGCGGGCTGGAGGAAATCGGGAAAGGTGACAAATGAGCACGATGTTCGGATCGAAAATGGGGTGGACGTTCGGCGTGCTGTTGGTTCTGCTGGGCCTCGCGGCCTGCTCCAGCGAACCGGAGTTGCCGCCGGCGAGCGCGGCAACCGAGGGCCCCGGTCCGCAATACATCATCGGGCCGCTCGATAGTCTGAATATCTTCGTCTGGCGCAATCCGGAGGTTTCGGAGACCGTGCCGGTGCGTCCCGATGGCCGCATCTCGGTGCCGCTGATCGAGGATCTCCCGGCCGCGGGCAAGACGCCGACCCAGTTGGCGCGCGACATCGAAGGCCAGCTCAAGAAATACATTCAGGATCCCATCGTCACGGTCATCGTCACCCAGTTCAACGGCCCCTTCAGCCGCCAGGTCCGCGTGATCGGCGAGGCATCGCATCCCTCGGCGATACCCTATCGCGACAACATGACCTTGCTGGACGTGATGATCGCCGTCGGCGGCGTGACGCAATTTGCCGCCGGCAACCGCGCCACGATCGTGCGCGCCGTCGACAACAAGCAGGCGGAATACCGCGTGCGGGTCGACGACCTGGTGAAATACGGCGACGTGAGCGCCAATGTGCAGATGCTGCCGGGCGACGTCCTGATCATTCCGCAAGCCTGGTTCTAGCGATGGTCCGGCAATCGACGGCAAAACCGGCGGAGGGCGAGAAGCATTCGCCGCTTCGCGCCCCGCCGGCGCGTGGCAGCGGTGGCGAGAGGGCAGCATTTATCGCTTGTTAACCCATTCCGGTAAGCATGGCCGGGGCGGGCGGATCGGCGGCGCGGCGCGGGCGCTTGGCGCTGCCGACGATGTGAGCGAGGCGCCTGGTTTGTATAGGGAGTGAGCCGTGGACAGCGCCAAAGTGGTGCTATTGACCTATGCCGCAGCCCTCTGGCGCCGCCGCTGGCAAGGCGCCATCGTGGCCTGGCTCTTCTGCCTCGTCGGCTGGGGCTTCGTCATGCAATTGCCGAACATCTATCAGGCGACGGCGCGCATCTATGTCGATACCGACTCCATGCTGCGCCCGCTGATGCGCGGCATCGCCGTCGATTCGAACATCCTGAACGAAGTCGACCTGATGCAGCGGACCCTGCTCAGCCGCCCCAACCTGATCCGTGTGCTGCATCTCTCCGACCTCGACCTCGGCGCCAAGACGCCGGCCGATACCGAGGACCTGTTGACCGACCTGCAGCGGCGCATCGTGGTGACGAGCGAGGGCCGCAACCTGTTCACGCTGGCCTATTCCGGTCCGAACGTGGTCACCGCCAAGAAGGTGGTGCAGTCGCTCTTGACGGTGTTCGTCGAGAGCAATCTCGGCAACAGCCGCAAGGACATGGTGTCGGCGCGGAACTTCATCGACGAGCAGTTGCATGACTACGAGCGCCAGCTCGACGCCGCGGACAAGCGCATGTCGGAGTTCAAGGCGAAGAACATCGGCTTCCTGCCCGGCGACAACAATTTCGCCACCAAGCTCGACAATGCCAATGCCGATCTGGCGAAGACGCAGGCGGAATTGCAGGAGGACCGCACCAAGCGGGACGAGCTGAACAAGCAGCTCGCCGGCATTCCGAAGACCATCGAGACCACCACGGCCGGTCCCGACCTGGGCGGCGGTCCGCCGATCGGCGATGATTCGAGCAGCGGCCTCGCCGACGCCAACGCGCGCGTTGCCGACCTCGAACGGCAGATCAAGACGCTGCTGGATACGTTCACGCCGCAGTATCCTGACGTGGTGCGGCTGCAGAAGCGGCTCGACCAGGCCAAGCAGGACGCCAAGGACGCGCAGGCCAAGGCCGACAAGGCCGCGGCCGACGCCGCCAAGGACGGCGGCAACGACGCCGCCAACGATCCGCGCGCGCTGCATAACACGGCGCCCAACCCGACCTACGAGGCTTTGACCCTGCAGGTCGTGGCGCTGCAAACCACGATCGCCAGCCTCGAGGCGCGCGAGCAGCGCAATCAGGCCGAGGTGGAGAAGTGGCGCAAGCTCGCCGTGTCGGTGCCGGAAGTCGCCGCGCAGATGGCGAAGCTCAACCGCGACTACGACGTCATTCACAAAGCCTATGAAGAGCTGCTGAACCGGCGTGAGGCGGCCAAGATCGGCAACGACCTGGAAACCCAGACCCAGACCGTGCAGTTCCGCATCATCGATCCGCCGGATGCGCCGACGCAACCGATCGGACCGAAGCGCCTGCTGTTCCTGTCGATGGTGCTGGTGGCCGGCGTCTCCGCCGGCGGTGCCTTCGCCTTCCTGCTGGCGCAGATGGATGACTCGATCGCCACCATGCGCCAGCTCAAGGACCTGGTGACCTGGCCGGTGCTCGGCGCCGTGTCGGCGGTGACCTTGCCGTTCGACCGCCGGCGCCGGCGCGTCACGGCGATTGCCTTTGCCGTCAGTTGCGTGGTGCTGGTCACCGTCTATGTCGGCCTGGTCTCGGCCGAAGTGTTCTTGCAGTTGCGTGCCTGAAGCCCGGCAATTCTTGAGGGATTGACGTCCGATGGACCTGATAGAACGAGCCGGCCAGAAGTTGGGCATCCCGACGCGCAAGTCGCTGGTGGAAAAGGTGGCCGAGCGCGCGGAACCGGCGCCGGCCGCCCCGGTGGCGCCGCCGCCCGTGGTCGAAGTGCCGCGCGCCGGTCTGCCGCGCCAGGCCGAGGCGGAGACCGCGGCCGACAAGCGCCGCTCGCGGCAGTTCCTGGAAATCGACATGGAACGGCTGCGCGAGATGGGCTTCGCGCCGCCCGGCGACCAATCGATCGTGGCGGAGGAGATTCGCCTGATCAAACGGCCGCTGTTGACCAACGCCTTCGCCGCGTCGAAGCGGGTGGAGAACGCCAACCTGATCATGGTGACCAGCGCGGGGCCGAGCGAGGGGAAGACCTTCGTCGCGGCGAACCTGGCGCTCAGCATGGCCTCCGAGCACGACGTGCACGTGCTGCTGATCGATGCCGACGTGGCCAAGCCGTCGGTGCCGCGCATCTTCGACTTCAAGGCCGAGATCGGGCTCCTGGACGTGGTCGAGGACCCCTCGCTCGATCTTGCCGACGTGCTGATCCGCACCAGCATCGAAGACCTGTCGATTATGCCGGCCGGCCGCTATTCCACCTTGTCGAACGAGCTCCTGGCCAGCGCGCGCATGGTGTCCTTCGTCAACGACATCGCGCGCCGCTACAATGACCGCATCGTGATCTTCGACTCGCCGCCGCTTCTGGCGCGAACCGAACCTTCCGTGCTGGCGCGCCACGTCGGCCAGATCGTCTTCGTGGTGCAGGCAGAAAAAACCTCCCGGGCTGCGATGAACGAGGCCTTGAGCCTGCTCGGGAAGGATAAACTTGGCGGCGTCGTTCTCAACCGGACGCATTCACTTTACGGATCGGAGCGATTTGGTCAGTATTACCGCTACTACAATAGATAGCGGGCGAATCGGGGAGCTAAATGGGGCGTGGCGTGTGGGGGCAACGCGATGGCCAGCGCCGACTAGGCGGTATTGCGCTGTGTGGTATCGGACTGATGACTTGTATTGCGGGCAGCGGTCTGGCGATCGACGGAACGGCGGCGGCGCCCGCTGAAGGCAGTTCCGTCGACAGCGACAACCTCGCACCCGCCCCGGTGCCGATCGAACTGACGCAGCTCAGCCCGGTGCAGGGGCCGCCGAGCCTGTTGCAGCCGGCACCGTCGCAGGCGGTCGGCGCAGCGCCGACAGCATCCTCGATACTGGCGCAGCAGAACGTGACGCAGGGCGGCGAGGTGCCGTCGCGCGAATGGACGATCGTGCCGAGCGTGACGGTCGGCGAAACCTACAACGACAACGTCAACCTGGCGCCGAAGGGGCAGGCGCAGGCCGATTTCATCACCACCGTGCAGCCGGGCCTGCTGATTTCGGCGACCGGACCGCGCCTCAATCTGTCGCTGAACTACAATCCGTTCATCAACTACTACGCACGGGGCACGACGGCCAGTCCGCAGATCCTGCAGAACCTGATCGGCACGGGAAGGATACAACTCGTGCCGGAATGGTTCTCGGTGGATGCCGGCGCTTCCATCAACCAGCAGACGGTGAACAATACCGGCGCGATCGTCACGACGAACCTGACCAACAGCAGCAATTCGCAGACGGTACAGAGCTATCATATCTCGCCTGATTTGAAGCACCAGTTCGGCGATCTGCTCATCTCCGACACCAATTACAGTTTCGGCTCGACGATCGTCGGCGGCGATCTCATCGCACCGACGGTGACCCACTCGCTGTCGGAGACGGTGAGCAACGGCCCGGCGTTCGGCAACCTGAGCTGGAGCGCGAAGGCCAGTTCGAGCCGGACAAACTCGGAGAGCGGCACCGGCACCACCGATCCGCTCGCCGGCACCTCTTCCAAGGACGATCTGGCCGAGGCGGACCTCGGCTATGCCCTGGGGTTCATCGGCCTTCCCGGCCTTTCCGCCATCGGCACCTTCGGCTACGAGGACTTGACCGATCCGAGCCTGTTCGGCGATTTGAGCGGGCTTTATTGGAACGGCGGGTTCCAGTATCAGCCGAACCAGATTCTCTCGCTCAAATTCACCTACGGACGGCGCTACAATCAGCCGAACTATGCCTTCAGTGGCAAGTACGACACCGGACAGACGCAGATCACGGCGAGCTACGCCGAGACGGTGCAGACCATCTCGAGCCTGGCGCAGAACAGCCTCGGCGCGTTAATTCCAGGGCCCAACGGCACGGTCATCGATCCCCTGACCGGCCAGCAGATCCCGGAATCGCAGATCAACCTGTTCGGCCTGCAGAGCACCACCTTCCTCGACAAGCTCGGCACCGTGACAGCCCAGACGACGCGCGGGCGCAACACCTACTCCATCACCGCCTCCGACGAAATCCGCAAGACGGATGTCCCGCCGCAGAACGAGGAGGTGGTCAGCGGCTTCGCCTCCTGGAGGCGACAGCTCTGGCCCGATCTCTCGTCCAGCCTGGGCGCCAGCTACTCCCACATCAATTTCGGCGACGGCACCGGCCGGGTCGACCAGCTCTATACGATCAATCTCGGACTGACCTATACAGTGTCGCCCAATGCGACGGCGTCCTTGAATGTGTCGCGCAGCGACCAGATATCGACCTCGGCAACAGAAAACATAACGACGGACCTGGTTGCGTTCTTGTTCAGTCAGAAATTTTAGGCGTCCGATGTACGTCAGTTTTTACAATCTCAGCGGCCGCCCGTTCCAGCTCAGCCCCGACCCGCGTTTCTTCTACGGCAGCCGGAACCACCAGAAGGCCATGGCCTATCTGCAATACGGCCTGAACCAGGGCGAGGGCTTCATCGTGGTTACCGGCGATATCGGCGCCGGCAAGACCACGCTGGTCGGCCATCTCCTGGAGCAGCTCGATCCGACCAAGTTTCTCGCCGCCAAGCTGGTGACGACGCAACTGCAGGCTGACGATACGCTCCGCATGGTGGCCTCGGCCTTCGGCATCGCGATGGAAGGTGTCGACAAGGCCAGCCTGCTGCGGCGGCTGGAGGCCTTCCTGCTTGACAACCAGCGCCGCGGCCGCCGCGTCCTGCTGTTGATCGACGAGGTGCAGAACCTGCCGCCGAGTTCGCTCGAAGAACTCCGCATGCTGTCGAACTTCCAGATCGAGAAGATTCCGCCGATCCAGTTCTATCTGCTGGGCCAGCCGAACTTCCAGCAAACCCTGGCCAGCGACGAACTGGTGCAGCTTCGCCAGCGCGTCATCGCCACCTATCATCTCGGACCGCTCAACGAAGAGGATACGCGGGCCTATATCGAGCATCGCCTGCGTCTGGTCGCCTGGAAGAGCGATCCGGAATTCACCGACCAGGCCTTCGTCCGCATCCATCGCAACACCGGCGGCGTGCCGCGGCAGATCAACACGCTGTGCAGCCGGCTGCTGCTCTACGGCACGCTCGAGGAGATCCACCGGATCGACGAGAATGTCGTCGACGAGGTGGCGCAGGAAATGCTGCGCGAAGGCATGCGCACGACCTCGGACATAGCCGGACAGGCGCCGCCGATGCGTACCGTGAACGCGGCGCCGCCGCCCCCCTCGTCATCGGCCGCCATGGCTCGCGGCGGCATTGAGATCGACCTGCTGGACAGCCGGGTCGCCGCGCTGGAGAAGTCGGTCAAGGTGCATGGCCGCACCATCAAGCGCGCCA
>DATKQA010000396.1:0-4757 GCA_035523835.1 Candidatus Sulfotelmatobacter sp. | reverse complement strand
TGTCCCTCGGTGCCGGAGCGGGCCTATTTCGAGAGCGAGAACGGCGCCGCCTCGCTCTATGCCCGGCTCGTCGCCGGCGACGGTCCCGCCTGGCTGACGCCGCTGCCCTTGCCCCGGGCGCTCGGCTCGTTCCGGCTGTTCGCGGTGGCGCGCTGAGCCCGCTCAGTGCTTCTGCCTGGCCCGCGCGGCGGCGCCGATCTGGCTCAAGGTGGCGCGGGTGGTGATGGCTTCCGCATCCTGCTGCAGCTCGATCACCGCCGCCTTGCCGGACTTGAGCGCGCGGTCGAGCGCCGGGGCGAAATCGGCGGTGCGGCTCACCGTCTCGCCGCAGCAGCCGAAGGCGCGGGCATAGGCGGCGAAATCCGGATTCTCCAGCGCGTTGGCGATGGAACGGCCGGGGAAGTCGCGCTCCTGGTGCATGCGGATGGTGCCGTAGAGGCCGTTGTTGACCAGCACGATCAGCGGCTTCAGGCCATATTGCCGGGCGGTGGCAAGCTCCTGCGCGCTCATCAGGAAGCCGCCGTCGCCGACGAAGCAGACCACCTGGCGGTCCGGTGCGGGGGCCGCCGCGCCGACCGCCGCGGCGACGCCATAGCCCATGGCGCCCGAGGTCGGCGCCACCAGGGTGTGGAAGCTGCTGTGCTGCCAATAGCGCTGCACCCAGCCGGAGAAATTGCCGGCATCGGTGACCATGATCGCGTCCTGGGGCAGGCGGCGGGCCAGCTCGCCCATCACCGCGTTCATGTCGAGCGCGCCGGGCGAGGAGCCCGGCTGCAGGTTCTCCACATAGTCGGCGCGCGCCGCCTTGGTCAGGGCGGACCAGGCCGGCGGCTTGAGCGGCACGAGGCGGCGGGCGGCGGCAGCGAATTCCGCCGGGCCGGCATTGATCGGCAGGTCGGCGACGAAGACGCGGCCCAGTTCCTCGGCCGAGGCATGCACATGCACCAGGGTCTGCTTCGGCCGCGGCAGGCCGATCAGGCTGTAGCCCTGGGTGGTCTGCTCGCCGAGCCGCGGCCCGGCGACGATCAGGAGGTCGCTGTCCTTGACCCGCTGCACCAGCTTCGGGCTGCTGCCGGTGCCGAGGTCGCCGATGTAATTGGCATGCCGGTTGTCGAAACGGTCCTGGCAGCGGAACGACACCGCCACCGGCAGGTCGAAGCTTTCGGCGAAATGCCTGATATCGGCGACCGCCTGGTCGCTCCAGGCGCCGCCGCCGAGGATCAGGAGCGGCCGTGCCGCGCCGGCGAGAAGCTCGCAGAGCCGTTCCATGTCGGCCGGCCCGGGATGCGGCCGCACCACCTTGTAGGGGCCGACATCGGCGACCGCAACCAGGTCGCGCTGCATGTCCTCGGGCAGCGCCAGCACCACCGGTCCGGGCCGGCCGGCGACGGCGGTGTGGAAGGCGTGGCTCACCATCTCCGGGATGCGCGCGGCATTGTCGATCTGCGCCACCCATTTGGCCAGCGGGCCGAACATGCGGCGATAGTCGATCTCCTGGAAGCCCTCGCGCTCCTGCGCGTCGCGGTCGACCTGGCCGATGAAGAGGATGAGGGGCGTCGAATCCTGCAACGCGGTATGCAGGCCGATCGAGGCATGGCAGGCGCCGGGGCCGCGGGTGACGAAGCAGATGCCCGGCCGGCCGGTCAACTTGCCGTAGGCCTCGGCCATGTTGCAGGCACCGGCCTCGTGCCGGCAGGTGAGCAGCCGCACGCGGTTGCGCACGTCGTAGAAGGCATCGAGCGTCGCCAGATAGCTTTCGCCCGGCACGCCGAACACCAGATCGACGCCGTGGCCGAGCAGGGCATCGACCAGGACGCGGCCGCCGGTGCGGGGGGACTCGGTGTTCTGGCTCATGGTCCGAACAGCTTGTTGAAGGGCACGATATAGCTGAGCGCGGCGGTCTCGACGCCGGGATTGCGGTCGCCGAGGCCGCCGTTCGACATGTGCGAATAGCTGATGGCGATGCGCGAGTGATCGGCGAAGCGCCAGGCCAGCTCGATCTGCGAGCGGAACTCCAAGGGATAGCCGAGGTCCTTGCCGTGGCCCTTGAGCCAGAGGCCGGGCGCGAAGCTCGGCGTCAGCACGATATGCTGGCCGAAATAGAGGTCGATCAGCACGCCGGCATAGGCATAGCCGGTATAGTCCGAATTGGCCATCAGGCCGCCGAAGGTTTTGAAAATCCAGAAGCGCCGGCTGTTGCGATATTCGATGCTGCCTTCGGCCGCGGGATCGATGCGGTGATAGATGTCGTAGTAGCCGCCGGAGAAGGAGAGCAGGTCGGGATCCTCGGCCGCCGCCGGCCGGACCTGTAGCACGATCGCCAGGACGATCGCGGCGAGCAGCGCGACGGCCTGATGCTTGCACCCGATGAAACGCACGATACCTCGCCCCCTCACGCCGAAGCGGCGAGTGTAAGGCAAAATCGCCGCGGCACAACCGCCGAAGCCGCGGCGCTTCCCCGCCGTGCTAGCCTGCGGCCGATGAACCGGCGCCATTGCCTGCTGCTGCTGTCCGCGGGGCTGTTGCCCGCGAGTGCCGCAGGGCTGTTGCCCGCGAGTGCTGCGGCCGAGGTCGCCGGCGGCCTGGTCGCGCGCGTGCTTGACGGCGACACGTTCATGCTCGGCGGCGGCGACGAGGTGCGGCTGGCCGGCGTGCTGGCGCCGAAGCCCTGGCAGCTTCCGGCGCAGGCCGGCCCGGCGGCGGCCGCGCTGCCGGCGCGGGCCACGGCGGCGCTCGACGCGATGGCGCGCGGCCGTTCGGTGACGCTTGCCTTCGATGCGCGCCCGCGCGACCGCAACGACCGCCTGCTGGCCCAGGTCGAACGCGACGACGGCCTGTGGCTCGAGGGCGAGCTGTTGCGGCGCGGCCTCGTGCGCGTCTGCACCAGCCCCGACAACCGCGCCCGCGCCGATGCGATGCTGGCGCTCGAGGCGGCAGCCCGCGCCCGGCGCCAGGGCCTTTGGGCGGTGCCCGAGTTCCGCGTCCTCGATGCCGAAGCTGCGGCGCGATTTGTCGGCAGCTTCCAGATCGTCGAGGGCAGCGTCCGCGACCTGGGGCAGGGACGCGAGCAGACCTATCTGCATTTCGGCGCCAGCCGCCGCGCATCGCTCACCTTGTCGATCGCGCTGGCCGAGCGCCGGCGTTTTCAGGCGGCGGGCCGCAGCCCGCGCACGCTGGTCGGCCGCCGGCTCAGGGTGCGCGGCTGGATCCAGGCTCTCGGCGGCCCGGTCATCGAGGCCACCCATCCCGAACAGATCGAGGTGCTGGATTGAAGGCCGAAATCGTGCTGCAGATTCCGGTCGTTCCGTAGAGCAGCCTCGACCGGTTGCGGCGCACGTCCGCGTGAGCGGAAGATCATGGCCTGGAAAACGCAGGCCCCGTATGCCACCGTGAGGCCGAACCAATCGGAGGTGTGCCATGAGCCAGGTCGAACGCGCCGGCAGCAGCGCCGCGGCAGACAGGGAGCGAGTTTCGCCGGCCTATGTGCCGCCGCTCCAGCGCACGGAAGGGCAGCCGCCGCCCATCGCGGCCAACGGCGGCCTGTCCTACATGTCGTTCGACCGGGATGGCGATGCGGGAACCGCCGCGGCGGTCGCGGACGCCCTCGCCCAGATCGCGGAGGGCGAGGGCCAGCGCGTCATCGACATGATCGACAAGACGCCGCCGGGACCCATCGAGACCCGGTGGGGCCTCGGGTTCCGCGACTACGATGCGTGCATGGACTATATACGCGCGCAGAACATCGAGGCGCCCGCAGGCGGCCTGGCGCTGCCGCTGCCCTATACCGTCTACGAGCGGCCGACCTACTCCGTCGTCCCCTCCAATGCGCTCTGGCGGGACCCGGCGCGCGCGGACATGGCGGCGATCCTGCGCAGGAACGAGGCGGACAACCGGCGCCGGGACCTCTATTTCCCGCAGGTGATGCGCGACGCGCGGCGCATCGGCGAGTACTACCCGGGCCTCTCGCCCGACAGCCCCGAATGCATGGACCGGCTCGGCGTCTCGCTGGCGCATCTCGAATCCGCCTGCTCGAACTTCTACGATGCGGCGGAGGTGGAGCGCGTGTTCTATCCCGAGATCGAGAAGCTCCTCCTCGCGTTCTTCCCCGGTGCGACCGATGCGCTGGTCTACAACCACGACGTCTTCGACAAGGACTACGCGGGAGATCGCACGGAAGACCAGGAGAACAAGAACCCGGGCGTGAACGCCCATTACGCCAACCTCGTGCACAACGACCTGAACGACAACAGCGGCCGCGTGCGCTGCCGCGAGCTGCTCACCAGCAACCTGCGGAACTTCGGGCGCACGCAGCACTATACGGCGCGAGAGGCCGACAGGAAGATGTCGCGGCGGTTCATGTCGATCAATCTCGCCAAACCGATGGAGACGGTCGAGCAGTTCCCCTTCGTGCTCTGCGCCTGGCCCTCCTTCGCCCGCCAGCCGTACATCACCAACTACCGGATCTACGACGACCGCGTCGGCGAGACCACCCGCTTCACCTACCGTCCGGACCATGAGTGGTACTGGTTCCCCCAGCAGAAATCGACCGAGGTCTCGATGCTCAAATGCTATGACTCGGTGACCGATGGCTCCGTCTCGCGCTGGTCTTTTCATACTGCCTGTATCGACCCAACCGCGCCCGCCGACGCCCGGTGCCGCAAGAACGTCGTGGTCCGCTCCTTTGTCTTCTTCTAGGAAGAAAGGAATGAGAGGCGGCGGGACGAAGCCGCGCGACCTGAATCAGCGAGCAACGGTCG
>DATKQA010000395.1:0-2470 GCA_035523835.1 Candidatus Sulfotelmatobacter sp. | reverse complement strand
AAATTCGCTGCCATCCGGATTAACGAACCGGCGCCCGTCCACGCGCACGAAGCCGCCCGGCGCCGCCACCGCGCCACCCGCGGCCAGCGTCAACAGAACAGCGGCAACAACCCGGAACATCGCCGCGGACAGGAGGCGACGTGCCCGCTTGCGTCAAGGCCCGTATCAGGCTCTAGCCCCGCGCGCATGCCGCTCGCCCATCCTGTCGCGCTGGTTCTGGCCACTGCCTTCATCGCCACGTCCACCTGGCGCGGCCGCCTGCACCCCTTCCTCGCGGTGCTTGCCGCCGCGGCCGCCTTCGCGCTCCTCACCGGCATGTCGATCAGCCAGTTCGGCAAGAGCTTCGGCAACGGCTTCGGCGAGACGGTCGATAACCTCGGCCTGCCGGTCCTGGCCGCCGCCATGATCGCGGCCCTGGCCGAACCCATCGTGCCTTTCGCCCTGGCCAGACTGCCGCTCATCCCCGGCCTCTGCGGCCTCGGCCTGATCGCCGGAACCGCTGCCTCCGCCGGCGGCGCCTTCGCTGTCCTGACGCCGCTGTGCACCCGGATCGCCGGGCGCGCCCCGCGCCGCGCCGCCCTCACGCTTGGCCTCGCCATATCCGCCGGCCAGGCCGCCCTGCTGCCATCCCCGGTGCTGATCGCCGCCACCGCCATCCTCGCCGCGCCCTGGACGCGCGTGGTCATGTTCGGCCTGCCGCTCGCCCTGGTCGGCGCCGCCCTTGGCGCCGCCCTCGCCTCCCTGGCCGCCCGAACCTGGCCGCAACCGCAGGACGCGCCCCCCGCCCCCACGCCGGTCGGCACGCGCACCATCGCGGTCGCCGCCGGATGCCTCGCCATGCTGGCCCTCCTGATCATCCAATCGGTCGGCTACATGCCGACCGAGCCCTGGGGCGGCGGCTCGTCACGCGAGCTGATCCTCGGCGTCGGGCGCCCCGTCGTTCTGCTCTGCGTCGGCGTCGCCATCGTCGCCCTGGCCACCCGCGGCTGGCGCGACATGTCCGACTCGGGCTGGATCGCCGTCGCAATCTCCCGCGCCGCGCCGCTGATCCTGCTGCTGGGCGCCGCCGGCGGCCTGCAAAGCCTGACGCAGACGGTCCATATGGCGGAACTGGTGGCGGAACGCGTCCTGCCGCTGGGGCTGGGCCTCGCCGTGCCCTTCCTCGCCGCGGCCGCCATGAAGCTCCTGCAAGGGTCGTCCCTAACGGCTGCCATCACCGCCGCCGGCATGGTGCAGACAATGTTGCCGGCACTCGGCATCGCCGACGACACCGGTCGCGCCCTGGCCGTGCTGGCCATCGGCGCCGGCGCAATGACCGGCGCGCATGTCAACGATGGATTTTTCTGGCTGATCGCCGACGGCGCCGCATTGCGCCCTGCCCGCGCGTTGCTTGCCGTAACGGCTGCCACCCTGGCGCAGGGAGTAGTCGCGCTGGGGATTTTGGTGGCGTTTCATGCCTTGTAGAAGAAAAGAATCTTCTTTTTCTGAAGAAAAAGAAGCAAAAAGACTTTTATCTGTTTGGTGCGAGGCTGGTGGCGGCATCGTGCCTCCTACCAAAGAAGCCAGGAATTTCTTGCTTCCATTAAAAAAAGCAGCCTGAATGCCCGGCTGGCTATCCTCCCCACTTCGCAACCTCCTCGGCGGCATCATCTATCTGCTGCTCGTCTGCATGGCCGCCACGCTCGCCTACGTCGCCGCCGGCTGGCCATTCAGCGACGCCTTCTTCATGGTCGTCACCACCATCTTCACCGTCGGCTATGGCGAAATCAGACCGGTCGATACGGCGCTCCTCCGCGGCATTACGGTAATACTGATCTTTGCCGGCTGCACCGGCATGATCTTCGTCACCGGCTCGCTCGTGCAACTGATCACCGCGAGCCAATTCGCGCAGCTTCTGGGAACGAGACGCATGCAGAAGGATATTTCCGCCCTCCGCGGCCACGTGATCGTGTGCGGCTACGGCCGCATCGGCCAGATGCTGGCGCGCGAGCTGCGCGATGGCGGCGTGAATTGCGTCATCCTGGAGCGCAGCGGCGATCGTGTGCGCCTGGCGCATGAACTCGGTCACCTGGCCGTCGCCGCCGACGCCACGGACGAGGAAGCGTTGCGCTCCGTCGGTGTCCAGCACGCCCGCGCCCTCGCCACGGTTCTGCCGGACGACGCCGCCAACGTATTCATTACGCTTTCCGCGCGGGGCCTCAACCCGCATCTCAGCATCATCGCCCGCGGCGAAGCGCCCAGCACCGAAAAGAAGCTGATGCAGGCCGGCGCCAACCGCGTGGTTCTGCCGGCCCATATCGGCGCCGAACGGGTGGCGGAAATGATCCTGTTCCAGGACCTCATGCCCCTGCTCGCCGGCGACACCGAAGTGGATCTGGCGCGCGATTTGCGCCGCCTCGGCCTGGAACTGGAAATCCTGCCGGCCGCCGCCGGCAGCCAATGCGTCGGCCTCAGCGTCGGCGCGCTGGAG
>DATKQA010000394.1:0-4326 GCA_035523835.1 Candidatus Sulfotelmatobacter sp. | reverse complement strand
TCGACGCCGCGGCCGTCGCGATAGGCCTTAGCGATGGCATATTGGGCGTTGACGTAGCCGCGCTCGGCCTGCCGCCGAAGGGCCTCGAATTCCCCGACCGGCGCGTCGCCGGGGCTTGTCGGCGCCGCTTGCGCAGCCTGGCCCAGGCCGGCATTGACGACGAAGGCCGCTTCCTGCGCCAGATCGTCGTTCAGCAACGCGAGCTGACGCAGCATTTCCAGCGCCGCGTCGCAGATACGCGCCTGATGGTGCTCGTCGCCGAGCGGCGCGTTCCAGAACGCCATGATGCAGTCGCCGATGTATTTGTCGACCGTGCCGCCGCGCGCCATGATCGCGTCGGTCATCGGCGTCATGAACCGGTTGATCAGGCGGGTGAGGCCGGTCGGGTCCGACTTGAAGCGCTCCGAGATGCTGGTGAAGCCGCGGATGTCGGTGAACATGATCGACATGGTGCGGACCTCGCCGCCGAGGGCGAGCAGGCTCGGATTGCCGGCGAGCTGCTCCACCAGCGACGGCGCGAGATAGCGGCCGAAGGCTTCGCGAATCTGCCGGCGTTGTGCCTCCTCGCGGCTGTAGTTGGTATAGGCCAGCGTGCCGTACAGCAGGATCGCGGTGCCGAGCGGCAGCGAGACGTCGATCAGCAGCGAGCGCGCGATGAACAGATAGAAGGTCGCGGCGATCAGCAGCGCCGCCAGCATGGCGGTGAGCAGCAGGCCGAAGCGGGCGCCGACCTGCGGCACCAGCACGATGAGCGGCAGCCCGACGAGCAGGATAAGCAGCAGTTCGACGCCCGGCGCCCAATCGGGCCGCGACAGGAAATTGCCGGCCAGGATCGTTTCCATGAGCTGGGCATGCACTTCCACCGCCGGCATCGCCGCCTCGAGCGGCGTCGCCTTGATATCCTTGAGGCCGGCAGCCGACGAGCCGACCAGGATGAGGTGCCCGCGGATGCGGGCCGGATCGGCCGCGCCGTCGAGCACATCCTTGGCCGGGATATAGATGGACGGATCCGATTTGGCAAAGCGCACCCAGACGCGGCCGTAGTTGTCGGTCGGAATTTCCATGCCGGCGACCTGCACCGCCTCGATGCCGGCCGGGCCGCGCTTGACCGCATAGCTCGGCCGGCCGCTCGCCACCCGCAGGAGCTCGACCGAAAGCGCCGGCACGACGGTCTTGCCTACCGCCATCAGCAGCGGCACGCGTCGCACCACGCCGTCGTCCTCGGGCGTATAGCTGAGCGCGCCATGGCCGCGCGCGGCGGCATCGAGTTCCGGCAGGTTGCGCAGCAGGCCGGGATAGTGGCGCAGATAGGGCAAGGGATCGCCGCCGATCTTGCCGAGCGGCGTCATGCGGAGCGGCACCGCCGGCCCGGGCGTCACGTCATCCGTCCCGGCCACCCCGAGCACGACAGGATAATCATGCAGCACCTTGGCGAACGCGGCGTCGTTGCTCGGCAGTTGCAGCAGGCTCTGGCGTACGCCGGCATCGAGATCCGGGTCCGCCGCCGCCAGATTGGCAAGCGACGTGCGGTCCGGTTCGGCGAACAGCACGTCGAAGCCGATCGCCGCCGCACCCATCTCGCCGAGCTTTTGCACCAGGCGCGCGACGGTGGTGCGCGGCCAGGGCCACTGGCCGATCGCCTTCAGGCTGGCGTCGTCGATGTCGACGATGCTGACGTGCGAGCGATCGACCTTGCCGGGCGCGAGCTGCTCCAGGAGATCGAAGCTCCGCATCTCCAGGCCGGTGACGAAAGCCGGCTCGTGCGCACGCAGGGCCAGCATGGCAATGACGATGACATAGCCGGCGAAGCGGCCCTTGCCGCTCACGGTCTGCCATAGCTGCGCCAGCCTGGCCCGCGTCAGCACTGCCGCAACGATGACACGATTGTGGCGCTGTTGCCGGGTCGGGATCCGTCAGCGCAGGCGAAGCCGGCGTCTCGCCCGAGCGATGCCATTCAGTTGGCGCTTAAGGTCTGCGGCGTCGACGGCGGGTTTTGCAGGTTGAGGTTCTGCACAAACTGATCGGGCCCGGCTGCCGTGGAAATGTCGGCGAGCAGGGTGCCGATGGCATTGTCGATCTCCGCCAGGGCCTCGGCACGGGAATCGATATTGACGTCGAACCACGTGTCCTCTGAGGGCTGCTCGGCGATGATGCTGGGCTCGCTGAAGGGTTCGATGACCATGGCCGCCAGGAAGGTCGAACCGGGCACGCCGTTGAGATCGACCTGCAGCACGCCGTCGGTGACCTTGCCGACCAACACGATGGCGCCGCCGGTATCGCCGCCGAGCGCATTGACGCCGCTGTTGCCCAGCGTGATCAGGCCTTGCCAGGTATCCGGAGCGCCGCCGCCGGCGACATGAAAGGTCTGGCCGTTGACCGACACGTCCTGCCCGAGCGGCGCGCTCACCAGCGAGGGGATGCCGGTGTTGCCGGTGACCAGGATTATGCGGTACTCGCCGTTCGGCACGGAAAGCTGCACCGACTGCACCCCGGAAATGCCGCTGCCGAGCAGCGGCGCTGCTTCAGGCCGGCGCAGGCCGTGCACGTCCTTGCCCGAGATGCGTGGATCCTTCGGCGGGATGGATTCGAAATTGGCGAACTTCTTCATGTCGGGCGGGCCGAACTCGAAGCCGCGCTGCTTGCGGTTCAAGATCATCGTCGGATCCACCGCAACCTTCAGCACGTGCACGGAATTGATGCTGTCCGCCGCCACCTTGGCGATCTGGTCGGCGATCGCCTGCAGCTTGCCGATGTCCTTGAAGGCCGGATCCTGCCGGATGAGGTCGATGAGCTGATTGGTCAGCGCCACGACCGCCTTCGGGCTGCCGCTCTGGTCGAAATACTTCTGCAGCAGCTTGAGCCCCTTGTCGGTGCCCGAAAGTGCCGCCTGCAGCGCCTGCTCCTGGGTTATCCCGCCCTTGCCCTTACCCTTGCTCTCGGCGAAGGTGCCCGGCTTCTTCGTCTTCGACCCGGCGTCCGCCGTCGATTTGTCGATGGCGCGCTGCAGATCGGCGAGCAGGTTCGGCGGAATGTCGCGACGCGATTGCAGGACGTCGGCGAGTTGCTTGCCGACGCGCGGCGATTCCCCGAGCACCGCCGCCAGGATGGCCTTCAGCGCTTGCGGCGAGGCGCTTTCCGCGACGGCGCGGGCGATCGCCAGATCAAACTGGCCTTCGCGCCGCATGGCAGCGACGACCGCCGCCAGCAGAACCTTCGACGGCACGCCGGCATGCGCCATGTCGGCCAGCACCCGCGCCATCGCCGCCTGCGTCTGCGCGGCATCGAACTTCTGCGCTTCGTCCTTGGTGCGATTGAGGAACTCTCCCGCCTTCGGGATCACCTTCTCGGCATCGCGCAGGAATTGGAGTTGCGCCGGCGTCAGCTCCTTGTCCTTCAACCCCGGCTTCAGCAGCCCGAGCTTCTCGGCCTCCATCAGCAAGGTGAGCTCGGCCGCCAGCGTGGCCTTGTCCGATCCCTTCGGCGGCAGCGATTTCAGCGCCTTCTTCTGCAGCAGCTCCTGCTCGACCAGTGCCAGGGCATTGGCCTTGGCGAAGCGGGCGGCCTGCGCCGGCGTCAGCGGCGGACGGTTGGCCAGCACCGTCTGGGGCGGCAGATGCTTGAGGATGGCGGCAAGCGTTTGCGCGATGACCTGCGGCGGGATCTGGTTCGGCGGCGTCGGCGGCGTGTTCGGTGAATCCACCGTCACCGCGCGTCCGGCGACCAGGTCGACGAACCCGGCCCTGTTGCCGAAGGTGGCGACGCCCTGGGCGACGAAGATGAAGGTCGGCGCCTTGATATCGACCAGACCGATGACGACCGAGCCGCGAATGCCGAGGGTGCCGCTCGGCGTCTTGATATCCACCGTCTGCTTGTCGACGGCGAAACCCGAAACATAGCGGAAGGTGCCCTGGATGATATTGACCGCCTTCTCGGTGGTGCTCTTTTCCGGATTGAACACGAGCTTGTCGATGGTGAAGACGGCGTCGGGGCCGAGTTCGAGCGTCGAGCCGTCGCGGAACTCGACCACCATGGCCGAATCGCTGACGGTATAGACGGTCTCGTTCAGGAAGACGTCCTCGTTGACGACGACCTTCTTGCGCAGGGGCGAGGTCGGAAGCTGGCTCTCGACGTCGTTGGTGACCACGGCCGAGCGGCCGATCAGCGGCAGGTCGGGTGTCTCGGCCGCCATGCTGCGCGCGGCAAGGCCGGCAAGCCCGGCGGCCAGCGCCAGCGCCACGGCGGCATGGCGCAAGCGGCGCGTCCCCCGGCAACGATCCGACCCACGGCCCTCGCGGCTATCCATCGCTTTCCCCAACCTTTGCCCGT
>DATKQA010000393.1:0-4425 GCA_035523835.1 Candidatus Sulfotelmatobacter sp. | reverse complement strand
CGATCGTCGGCGATGCCGGCGTGATCGAGAGCGAGGTCGTGCTGATCTCGAAGAAGGGCTTCGGCGAGGACAAGCGCTGGGTCTATCTCGATGTCGGCAAGTTCAACGGCCTCGCCGAGACCATGGATGAGAGCATCAAGTACCGTATCTGCACGCCGCACGACGGCGGCCCGACCAGGCCGGTGGTGCTGGCCGGGCCGACCTGCGACAGCGCCGACATCCTCTACGACAAGGCCGACTACCGCCTGCCGGTCGATCTCAAGGTTGGCGACAAGGTGGAGATCCTGGCGGCCGGCGCCTATACCAGCACCTATGCCTCGGTCGGCTTCAACGGCTTTCCGCCGCTGAAGACCTATTGCATCTGAGGCTGTTCATATCCCGGCCCCTTTTTGTGGCTGCCGTCACGGCGAAAAATGCCGCCGACGACAGCCGCTTGTTGACAGTGCGTCGGGTAGAATCTAGCCTTCCCCTGCGATGGTTTAGGGCTTCGCCGACGGCGGCGATCGGGGGTGGCGCCGGCTACCGCCGCCGAAGTTTTCGGTCAGCGTTGGCAGCGGGCGCCAGCCTGGCTCGGGCGCTCAACCGAAGGACTTGGCCGCGGGGGATGGCGGCGAAGAGGCGGACGGGGGATCAATGGCCGACCATTATACGGTAGCCATTATCGGGTCGGGGCCGGCCGGCCTGAGCGCTGGCGCCCACGCGGCAAAGCTCGGCGTGTCGCATATCCTGCTCGAGCGCACCGACCACGCCTCCGACACCATCTTCAAGTACCAGAAGGGCAAGCTGGTGATGTCGACGCCGGACGTGCTGCCGCTGCGCGCCGACGTCGGCTTCAAGATGGGTGCGCGCGAGGACGTGCTGGACATCTGGAACCAGGGCCTCAAGCAGCACAAGGTCAATATCCGCTACAACGCCGAGGTGGTCGGCCTGAAGGGCCAGAAGGGCAGCTTCGAGATCGCCCTGAAGGACAAGTCGGTGGTGCAGGCCGAGAATGTGGTGCTCGCCATCGGCCTGCAGGGCAACCTGAACAAGCTGACCTGCCCGGGCGCCGAGCTGCCGCACGTGCAATACCAGCTCGACGATCCCGACGAATACGAGGGCGAGACCATCGTGGTCGTCGGCGCCGGCGACGCGGCGATCGAGAACGCGGTGGCGCTGACCAAGCAGAACACGGTCATCATCATCAACCGTTCCGGCGAATTCGCCCGTGCCAAGCAGGGCAACCTCGATCTCATCCACAAGGCGCTCGAACGCGGCGCCATGGAGTGCTACTACAACGCCTCGCCGATCAAGGTGGCGCCCAAGGCGCTCACCCTCAAGGTGCCGGACGGCGAGGTCGAGGTGGTGTGCGACCGCATCATCGCCCGTCTCGGCGCCACCGCCCCGCGCAAGTTCGTCGAAAGCTGCGGCATCGTGTTTCCTTCCGCGGCGGCGACCGCGCTGCCCGAGGTCAGCCCGACCTACGAGAGCAACGTGCCCGGCCTCTACATCATCGGTGCGCTCGGCGGCTATCCGCTGATCAAGCAGGCGATAAACCAGGGCTACGAGGTCATCGAGTTCATCCGCGGCAACCCGGTGGAGCCGGCCGACGAGCCGCTGCTGCGGGAAAAATTCAGGAACCTGGGCGGCGTGGCGGTCGAGCAGGTCCTGGCCACCATCCGCCACAACGTGCCGCTGTTCGCCGAGATCAACCCGCTGATGCTGCGCGAACTCATGCTCGATTCGACGGTGCACACGCCGAAGCCGGGCGACGTGGTGTTCCGCCGCAACGATTTCACCAACAGCTTCTACACCATCGTGCAGGGCGCGGTGGACATCCAGGTCAATCCGGCCGACCCGAAGGACGTGGTCACGCTCGGCCAGGGCGCCTTCTTCGGCGAGATGGGCCTGATCTCCGGCCGGCGGCGCACGGCGACGGTGGTCGCGCGCCAGGACTGCGTGCTGGTCGAGACGCAGCGGCGCACCATGATCAAGCTGATCAACTCGGTGGACTCGGTGAAGCGCGAGATGGACCTGACCGCCATCGTGCGCCAGATCCAGACCTACGTGGCGCCGAACACGCCGGTGGCCAAGCTGGCCGAGATCACCCAGACCGCCAAGCTGGAGAGGTTCGCCAAGGGTGAAGTGCTGTTCAACCAGGGCGATGTCGGCGACAGCGTGCACCTGATCCGGTCCGGTTCGGTCACGGTGTCGCGCCGGATCGGCGGCCGCGACGTGGTGCTGTCCTACGTGGCCTCGGGCAACTACGTCGGCGAGATGGCGCTGGTGGCGGATGCGCCGCGTTCCGCCACGGTGCGCGCCGCGGTGGCCACCGAGACGGTCAAGCTGGAGGGCGAGGCGTTCAAGCGCCTGCTGGCCTCCGACGCCGACCTGAGCCGCCAGGTGGAGCAGAAGTTCCGCGAGCGGCTGGAAGCCAACGAGCGCATGGAGAGCGCGCCGGAGGCAAGTTCGATCATCCAGTTCCTGATCGAGCAGGGCGCCGGCGAGGCGACCGACATTCTGCTGATCGACGAGTCGCTCTGCGTGCGCTGCGACAATTGCGAAAAGGCCTGCGCCGAGATCGACAGCCATCACGGCATGTCGCGGCTCGATCGCGAGGCCGGCCCGACCTTCGCCAACCTGCACGTGCCGACCTCGTGCCGCCATTGCGAGCATCCGCATTGCATGGCCGACTGCCCGCCCGATGCCATCCACCGCGCCTCGAGCGGCGAGGTCTTCATCAACGACAGTTGCATCGGCTGCGGCAACTGCTCGCGCAACTGCCCCTACGGCGTGATCCAGATGGCGGCGCCGCCGCCGCCGAAGCCCGGCCTGCTGAGCTGGCTGCTGTTCGGCCTCGGCGCCGGCCCGGGCGAGGACAAGAGCCTCAGGACGGCGCACCGCGAGGGCGTCAGCAAGCACGCGGTGAAGTGCGACATGTGCATGGACGTCGAGGGCGGCGCGGCCTGCGTCAGGGCCTGCCCGACGGGTGCCGCCATCCGCGTCGATCCCAAACGTTTCCTGTCGCTGGCGACACTGGGGCAATAGGGCGGGGGCCGGGGGGATGAACGAGTCGATAGTCGTCTTCGGCCGCTTCCGCTTCCTCAAATGGGCGCTGGTGCTGAGCGTGCTCGCCATCATCGCCTATGTCTGGCACCACCCGCTGGTGGCGCCGAACGGCGGCACCTGGCTCGGCTACACGCTCGGCATCCTGAGCTTCGCCATCATCCTCTGGCTGATGTACTTCGGCATCCGCAAGCGCACCTACGGCGCCGGCCACGTGCGGCTCGAGGCCTGGCTCTCGGCGCACGTCTATCTCGGCCTGTCGCTGATCGTGCTGGCGACGCTGCACACAGGCTTCAAGTTCGGCTGGAACGTGCACACGCTCGCCTATGTGCTGATGTGGATCGTGATCCTGAGCGGCATATTCGGGCTCTATGCCTATCTGCGCTACCCGCGGCTGATGACGATGAACCGCCGCGGCGTCACCCTCGACAACATGCTGGCGCAGATCGCCGAGGTCGACCGTGAATGCCGCCAGGTCGGCATGCCGCTCGGCGACGAGATCAACCGCTCCCTGCTCGACGCCAGCCAGCACACCTCCGTCGGCGGCGGCCTGATCCGCCAATTGTCCGGCCAGGACCCCAACTGCCCGACCGAAGCCACGCTCCGGCGGGTGGAGACGCTGGCCAACGCCAGCCAGGGCGAGCGGGCGGCGGAACTGCGCCAGCTTGTCATGCTGCTGACCCGCAAGGTGTCGCTGCTGCAGCGCGCGCGCCGCGACGTGCAGCTCACCGCGCTGATGAAGGTCTGGGTCTTCGTCCACGTGCCCCTGTCGTTCGCGCTTCTGGCGGCGCTGATTACCCACATCGTCTCCGTCTTCTTCTACTGGTAGGCCGAACGTGAAGTGTCTCGTCAGCTACCTCACGCGCAAGGCGCGCGGCGGCGTTGCCCGCAAGGATGAGGCGATCGACACCGACGCGCTGCGTCTCGGCCGCGGCGCCGACTGCAATGTCCATCTGGTCGACCAGCGGGTCCTGCTCAACCACGCGGTGATCGCGCTCAGGCCGGGCGGCTATTTCATCGAGGCCGTCGGCCAGGCGGAAATCCGCATCAACGGCGCCGAGAACCAGTCGTCGCGCATCAAGCCGGGCGACAAGATCGCGCTTGGCCCCTACGACCTCGAGGTGGTGGCGCCGCCGGACGGCTACGACTTCATGCTGACCATCGAGTTGTCGCATCCGCTCGGCGACGACCTGGCGCAGCTCCGGGACCGCAGCAAGACCTCGATCTCCGCCATCGGCCTGTCCAAGCGGGCCTGGTCGTGGACGCTGTCGATCGTCGTGCTGGTGCTGTTCCTCGGCCTGCCGGTGATGGCGCATTTCGTCAGCCCGGTCGGCGTCAAGGAGGTGCTCAACCTGACCAAGCCGCGGTCCTGGCCGGCCA
>DATKQA010000392.1:0-2255 GCA_035523835.1 Candidatus Sulfotelmatobacter sp. | reverse complement strand
CCTATTCCTGCGGCCGCAACACGATGCGGCCGGTCGCGCCGGCCGCGACCTTGCCGTAGGCCGCCCGCGCCTCGCCCAGCGCACATGTCTCGGCGATCGGCGCAGCACGAAACGCGCCCGCCGCGAAACCCGGGGTCAGCGCCTCCAGTATTCTGGCCGACGCCGTCAGGTCGCGCTTCAGCGTGTCGACACCGAACAGCCGGTTCTCGTTGTGATAGAAATCGGCGAGGTCGAAGCTGACTTCGCGCTGGCCGGTCGCAGCGATTTCGATCAGCCGGCCGCCGCGGGCAAGGCTGCCGACAGCGTCGCGGAACATGATGCCGCCGACCAGATCGAACACGACGTCGGCGCCCTTGCCGTCGGTTGCGGCACGCACCTCTGCCGGCAGGTCTTCCGCGCCGATGATCAGTGTTCCGGCGATCGCAACCACTGGCGCATCCGCGCGCGGCATGCGCCTGTCGGCGCCGATGACGCGCGCGCCAAGGCGCCGGGCGATCTGCGCGGCGGCGCCGCCGACGCCCCCACCCGCGCCGATCAGCAGCACGGTCTCGCCGTCGCGCAGGGCCGCCGCTTCGAGGCCGCACCAGGCGGCGATGTAGTTGACGCCGACCGACGCCGCCGCGTCGAAATCGAGGGTGCCGGGCTTCCGGCGCAGACTTGTCACGGGGACGGCAATCAGCTCGGCGTGGGTGCCGTCGCGGGTGAAGCCGGTATCGCCGCCCGTGCCCCAGACCTCGGCGCCGACCCATTCGGCCGGACCTGCCGCGACCACGCCGGCGAAGTCCCGGCCCGGAATGCGCGGAAGCGTCGTCTGGTTCATGGCCCCGGCGACGTTCTTGACATCGCTTGGATTGATCGAGGCCGCCATGACGCGGACCAGCGCCGTACCTGGCCCGGCGGCCGGCGCCGGCACCTCAACCACGTTCAGAACCGAGGGATCCCCGAAGGCCTCGAAACGCACCGCTCGCATTGCCCGCTCCTTCCGGTGGCTGATTGCGCGGGACGGAGGATGGGAGCCGCGCCCCGGCCCGGAAAGCGGCCGCGAAGGATGCTATGCTTCCGCTGGCCGGAAGCATTGGGGGATCGACTTGGCCGACGGCATCGGCGACATCGAACTGTTTCGCGCCATCGTGGAAGCGGGCGGCATCGCCGCCGGCGCGCTGGCGATGGGCTCTTCCGCGCCGGCGGTCAGCCGCCGGCTTTCCGCGCTGGAAGCGCGCCTCGGGGTACGCCTCGCCGAGCGCAGTGCCCGGCGCTTTCGCCTGACCGACGAGGGGTCGCTCTACGACGAGCATTGCCGAAGCATCCTCGCCGATATGCGCAACGCCGAAGCCGAGGTCTCGGCACGCGGAACGACCGCCCGCGGCCTTCTCAAGGTCGGCGCGCCGACGGAACTCGGCCGGCGGCGGATCGCGCCGCTTCTGGCGGAGTTCGCCACGCGACATCCCGGGCTGGAGGCCCATCTCGTGCTCTCCGACGCCGGCCTCGAGGTCGGACAGGACGCGCTTGACGTGGCCCTCCGCGTTGATCGGCCTGACGACCCCGCGGTGATCACGCGGAAGATCGCGTCCGTCCGGCGCGTCGTCTGCGCCGCACCGTCCTATCTGGCGGCGCATGGAATGCCGCAGCGGCCCGCCGATCTCGCCGACCATGAGTGCCTGCGTCTTGCCCGGCGCCATCGCCTGCACGACCGCTGGCGATTCCGCACGTCGAACGGCGTCGAGGAGATCAAAGTCGGCGGCCATCTTTCCAGCGGCAGCGGCGACGCACTGCATGGCTGGGCACTCGAAGGTCGTGGCCTCTCGCTGGAGGCACTGTGGGATGTGGCCGAGGACCTGGAGGCCGGACGGCTGGTTGAATGCCTGGCGGATTTCTGGTGCGACAGCATCGATCTCTTCGCAACCTTCCCGCCCGGCCATCCGGTGCCGCCGCGCATCCGGCTGTTCGTCGATTTCATGGCGGCGGCGCATCTGACGCCAGCGCGGGCGGCAACCTCCATCCCTTGAGTTCCGTCTCGACGAAGGCAGCGAAGGCACGAGCCTTGGCGCTGGCCATGCGGCCGCTCGGGTAGACGGCGAACAGATCGATCGGCGTCAGCGTCCAGTCCGTCAGGACGGCGCGGACCTCCCCCGACTCGAGCTCGGGGCTGAACATCCAGGCCGAGGCGATCGTCAGGCCAATGCCGGCCAGAACGCCCGCACGCACTCCCTCGGCCGCGCTCACCCGGAGAGGCCCCGAGACGCTGACCGACAGTT
>DATKQA010000391.1:0-5063 GCA_035523835.1 Candidatus Sulfotelmatobacter sp. | reverse complement strand
CGCGGCAGGTGCTGCGCAAGCTCGACAATCCGCACGTGCATTGCGAAGCCGTCCGCCGCCTGGCCGCCGATCCGCGCCTGGTCGGGCTGGTGGAGAGCGCCATCGGCGAGGGCATCAGCGTCTATTTCAGCCAGATCTTCTTCAAGCCGCCGGAAGGCGGCGGGCCGAAGCCGGCGCATCAGGACAATTTCTACTTCGGCCCCAATGATCGCGACGGCATCGTCACCGCCTGGGTGGCGCTCGACGACGCGACGGTCGAGAACGGCTGCCTCTACTTCGGCGAAGGCAGCAACCACGGCCCCGTGTTCGAGCACGTGGCGCCATCGGACGAGCCGTTCAACCTGCAGCTCACGGCCGCGACCCTGGCGGCGCAGCGCATGGCGCCGGCGCCCGTGCCCTGCGGCGGGGTCTCCTTCCACCACGGCAACACAGTGCACCAGTCGGGCCCGAACCTTTCCCGCCGCTGGCGGCGGGCTTGCGCGCTGCACTACGTCGGCAAGAATACCTTTTTCGCCAACCCGGCCTTACCCTACGATCATTCCCTCGTCGTACGGATCACCTGAGGCCTTCCGATGACAAAGACCGGCGATTGGCTCGGCCGCTACGGCCTGGCCGTGGGCATGCATCTGGCGTTGATCGCCGCCTGGCAGGCGTTCGTCGTGCTCGGCCATGTGCCGCACTTCATCATGCCGACGCCATGGCAGGCGCTGCAGGCGCTGTTCGCCGACAATTATCGGTGGCTCGACAATGTGCTGGTAACCTCGGCGGAGATCTTCGGCGGCTATTTCCTGGCGGTGCTGATCGGCGTCGGCACGGCGCTGGCCTTCTCCTGGTCGCGCCGGCTGGAGGCGGCCTTCATGCCGCTCCTGGTCAGCCTGAACATGATCCCCAAGGTGGCGCTCGGGCCGATCATCATCGTCTGGTTCTCCTACGGCATCGTGCCGAACATGATCATCGCCTTTTCCATCTGTTTCTTTCCGATCGTGCTGACCACGGGGCGCGGCCTGCGCGAGGTGGAGCCGGAACTGCTCGACCTGGTACGGGCGCTGAAGGGCTCGCGCTGGCAGATCTTCAGCAAGATCCAGCTTCCCGGCGCGCTGCCCTATATCTTCTCCGGCATGAAGGTGGCGGCGGTGCTCGCCGTCGCCGGCGCCGTCGTCGGGGAATTCCTCGGCTCGGAGCGCGGCCTCGGCTACCTCATGCTGCAGGTGCAGGTGACGCTCGACACGCCGGCCATGTTCATGGGCGTCATCCTGATCACCCTGATCGGCGTGCTGCTCTACGGACTGGTGCTGCTTGCCGAGCGGCTCCTGGTCGTGCGCGACGCGCGGCTGCAATAGCCGGCCGCCGCCGATGGTCGAGCCCTTCATCCATCTCGCCAACCTGAAGAAGCTCTACCGCAAGCAGGGTCAGGAGTTCCTCGCCATATCCAACGCCAGCTTCGACGTGCTGCCGGGCGAACTGGTGGCGCTGGTCGGTCCGTCCGGTTGCGGCAAGACGACGCTGCTGAAGATCATGGCCGGGCTGCAGGACTATGACGCCGGCGAGCTCACCATCGGCTCGAAAAGCCATTCCTTCGACCCGGCGCGCGACATCGGCATGGTGTTCCAGCAGGCGCTGCTGCTGAAGTGGCGCCGCATCCTGGAAAACGTCCTGCTGCCGGCGGAAATCCTCGGCCTGCCGACGGGCGAGAGCCGGGAGCGGGCGCGGCATCTCCTCGCCATGGTCGGCCTGTCCGACTTCGAGGACAAATATCCCTACGAGCTTTCCGGCGGCATGCAGCAGCGCGCCGCCATCGCCCGCGCCCTGGTGCACGATCCCAAGCTCATCTTGATGGACGAGCCGTTCGGCGCGCTCGATGCGCTGACCCGCGAGAAGATGAACCTGGAGCTGCTCGGCATCTGGAAGGAGAGCGGCAAGACCATCGTCTTCGTCACCCACGGCATTTCCGAGGCGGTGTTCCTCGGCACCCGTGTCGTCGTCCTGACTGCCGGGCCGGCCCGCATGGCCGACAATTTCGAGGTCGACCTGCCGCACCCGCGCACGCTCGACATCAAGACGCACGAGCGCTTCGGCGACTATACCCGGCGCATCTACAAATTGCTCGGCATGGCCTAGGCAGCCTTGCCGGCAAGTAACCGTTTGGTTACAAATAGCCGCAGGTTGCGGCTCGAGGAGTGATCGTCATGTCCACCGAACGGCTCGGCATCATCATGAACGGCGTCACCGGCCGCATGGGCACCAATCAGCACCTGATACGCTCGATCCTGGCGATCCGCGCCGAGGGCGGCGTCGCGCTGAAGGACGGCCGGCGCGTCATGCCCGATCCGATCCTGGTCGGCCGCAACGAGGCGGCCCTGCGGCGCCTGGCCGAAGCCCACGGCATCGCGCGCTGGACCACCAATCTCGACAGGGCGCTGGCCGACGGCAACGACCGGCTCTATTTCGACGCCGCCAGCACCCAGCTCCGCGCCGCCAACCTCAGGCTCGCGATCGCCGCCGGCAAGGACATCTATTGCGAGAAGCCGACCGCCGACAGCCTTGCCGACGCGCTCGACGTCTATCGTCTGGCCAGGGCGGCCAAAATCAGGCACGGCGTGGTGCAGGACAAACTCTGGCTGCCGGGCCTGCGCAAGCTGAAGCTGCTGATCGACACCGGCTTCTTCGGCCGCATCCTCGCGGTGCGCGGCGAGTTCGGCTATTGGGTCTTCGCCGGCGACGACCAGCCGGCGCAGCGGCCGTCCTGGAACTATCGCAAGGCCGATGGCGGCGGCATCATTCTCGACATGCTGTGCCACTGGCGCTACGTGCTCGACAATACCTTCGGCGCGGTGAAAAGCCTCACCTGTCTCGGCGCCACGCATATTCCGGCGCGCTGGGACGAGCAGGGCAGGCGCTACGATGCCGACACCGACGATGCCGCCTATGCCACCTTCCAGCTCGAAGGCGGCATCGTCGCGCATATGAACAGTTCCTGGTGCGTGCGGGTGCGCCGCGACGACCTGCTGACCTTCCAGGTCGACGGCACGCACGGCTCGGCCGTCGCCGGCCTCACCGATTGCATGATCCAGCCGCGGGCGGCGACGCCGAAGCCGGTGTGGAATCCGGACATCAAGCAGCCGCTCGATTTCTTCGCCGGCTGGCAGAAGATGCCGGACAACATCGCCTACGACAACGCCTTCAAGGCGGAATGGGCGCTGTTCATCCGCCATCTCTACGACGGCGAGCCCTTCCCGTGGAACCTGCGCGAAGGCGCCAAGGGCGTGCAGCTCGCCGAGCTCGGCCTGAAGAGCTGGGCCGAGCGGCGCTGGCTCGACGTGCCCGAGCTCGAGGCCTGAGCCATGGCGCACCTCCTGCTGCCGGTCGCCGGCGGCCGCCTTGCCCGCTACGAGACGCGCGCCCCGGCGGCCTTCCCGGCGCGTCCGGCCGGCGCCTTCAACCGCATCGCCTATGCCGCCGCCCACGTGGTCGCCGATCCGCTCGCCGATGTCGACCCCTGGCTCGCCACGGCGATCGATTGGGACCGCACCATCGCCTTCCGCCGCCACCTCTGGCAGCTCGGCTTCGGCGTGGCTGAAGCCATGGATACGGCGCAGCGCGGCATGGGACTGGACTGGCCGACCTCGCTTGAGCTGATCCGCCGCGCCATCGATGCCGCCCGCGACGTGCCGGGCGCCGTGCTCGCTTCCGGCGCCGGCACCGATCACCTGGAGCCGGGTCCCGGCATCGGCATCGACCGGGTCATCCGTGCCTACGAGGAGCAGTGCGCCGCCATCGAGAAGCTCGGCGGCCGCATCATCCTTATGGCGAGCCGGGCGCTTGCCGCGGCGGCCCGCTCGCCGGACGACTATGCCAGGGTCTATGGCCGCGTCCTGGCGCAGGTGCGCCAGCCGGTGATCATCCATTGGCTCGGCGAGATGTTCGATCCGGCGCTGGCGGGCTATTGGGGCCGGCCGGATCATCACGCCGCCATGGAAGTCTGCCTCGGCGTCCTCGGCGACAATGCCGGCAAGATCGACGGCATCAAGATCTCCCTGCTCGACAAGGACAAGGAGATCGTCATGCGCCGCCGGCTGCCGAAGGGCCTGCGCATGTATACCGGCGACGATTTCAATTTCGCCGAGCTCATCGAGGGCGACGCGCGCGGCTATTCCGACGCGCTGCTCGGCATTTTCGACGCCATCGCACCGGCGGCCAGCGCGGCGCTGGTCAAGCTGGCCGAGGGCGACACGGCGGCCTTCCGCCGCATCCTCGAGCCGACCGTGCCGCTGTCGCGCCACGTCTTCAAGGCGCCGACGCGCTTCTACAAGACCGGCGTGGTCTTCCTCGCCTTTCTCAACGGTCTGCAGCCGCATTTCGTCATGGTCGGCGGCCAGCAGAGCGCGCGCAGCGCGCTGCATCTGGCCGAACTCTTCCGCCTCGCCGACGCGGCCGGGCTGCTCGCCGATCCCGATGCCGCCGCGGCCCGTTGCGCCCGCGTCATGGCGCTCGCCGGCATCGGCGTTTGAGCGCACCCATGCGCGACCTCTCGGCCGACATCGCCGCGCTTTCCATCAACCTGGCGACGGTGCGCCAGCAATGGTCGCTGGCGCAGGCCGTGGAGGGCTGTGCGCGGGCCGGCGTCAGTGCCATCGCGCCCTGGCGCGACCAGTTGCAGGCCTGCGGCGTCGCGCGCGGCGCGCGGCTGATCCGCGACGCCGGCATGCGGGTCAGCGGCCATTGCCGCGGCGGCATGTTTCCGGCCGCCGATGCGGCGGGACGGCAGGCGGCGCTCGACGACAATCGCCGCGCCGTCGACGAGGCCGTGGCCATCGGCGCCGCCTGCCTGGTGCTGGTGGTCGGCGGCCTGCCGCCGGGTTCGAAGGATCTCGCCGGGGCACGGGCGCAGGTGCGGGACGGGCTTGCCGCGCTGCTGCCGCACGCGCGCGCCGCCGGCATGCCGCTCGCCATCGAGCCACTGCACCCGATGTATGCCGCCGACCGCGCCTGCGTGAACACGCTCGCCCACGCCAATGACCTGTGCGACGAGCTCGGCGAGGGCATGGGGCTCGCGGTCGACGTCT
>DATKQA010000390.1:0-5265 GCA_035523835.1 Candidatus Sulfotelmatobacter sp. | reverse complement strand
CGCAGGCGAATGGCCTGCGAGAAAAACGATGCCGGCTGCCGATCGTTCCGGGGGGCTGGGCGGCGCCGTGCCGAGCTAGGGCTGATCGAGGAAGGGCGCCACCACCTCGCGCGTCTCCTTGCTCGGCACCACCGGCACGATCTCGAAGGTCATGCCGAAGCCGCGGCAGTTCAAAACCCATTCCTGCAGCAGGCGCAGGTCGTCGCATTCCATGAGCTGGAAGCAGCGGTCGAAATTCGGCTCGATCCAACTGCCGATATAGGTCAGTCCTTCGGGAAACTTCACGCCATGGTCGCGCACCTGCCGATAGACCGGTACGGCGTCGCGATCCCGGAAGCGTTCGATGACCATGAACAGCATGGCGCGTCCCTGTAGGCGAGACCGCCAGCCTACCATAAATGACCAAACGCCCGCCGGCGATCATGCCGGCGGGCATCATGGCAGTGGCGGAGGCGTTATCGGACTACGGATGTTCCTTCTGCTCGGCCGGTGCCGCCGGATGCGCCGCCGGGGCGGGATGCGGTGCCGCGGCCGGATGCGGTGCGGCCGCCGGGTGCGGAGCAGGAGCCGGATGCGGCGCGGCTTGCGCATGGGCCGCTGGCGGCGGGCCGTGCGGCACCGCGGCCGGATGCGGCGCCACCGGATGCGCTGCCGGTGCCGTCACGTGCGGTGCCGGTGCCTCGCGATGCGCCTCGCGTTGGGCCGGTGCCTCATGCCGGGCCTGCGGCTCGGCGCGCGGCGCAGTCCGATGTTCGGCCGCCGGCGGACGCGCCGGCGTGGCCTCCGGGCGGATCGCCGCATGCTGGTTCGCCGGATGCTCCGGCTCGTGGCGCGCGGCGGCGTTCGGTTCGGCGCGCTGCGCCGGCGCGACGCGGTTTGCCGGCGGCGTCGGATGGGTCGGCGTCTCCGGACGGATGGCGGCATTGCGCTGGTTTTCGCGGTTCTCGCCGCGAACCGCCGGATGCTCCTTCTGCGCCTGGGCGCGCTCTGGCGCATTTGCCGGCGGCGTCGGATGGGTCGGCGTCTCCGGACGGATGGCGGCATTGCGCTGGTTCTCGCGGTTCTCGCCGCGGACCGCCGGATGCTCTTTCTGCGCCTGCGCGCGCGCCGGCGCGTTCGCCGGCGGCGCTTCGCGGGTTGCCGTGGCGCCCTTGAATTCGCCCGGCCGGCTTGTCGCCATCACCGGCGGCCGGTTGTGGTTGACCTTGGCGAGCAGGTCATGGTCGCCCGCCGCGGCCTGCTGGTGCTGCGTTTGCAGCGCCGTCGGCCCTCGGTGGTGTTCATGCGCGATGCGCTCCTGCACGGCGGTCGGGCGCGCGTGGATGCCGCCATGGCCGCCGTTGAAGCTGACGTGGCTGACGCGGGCGGTGTGCACCGGCTGGCTATAGACGGCGACGTTGTTGATGGTGACGTTGTTGACCGCGCGGTTGTAGCGGAAATGACCATGGTCCCAGCGGCCGCCGGAGTAGCCGCTGCCGGTGTAGCCGAAACCGTAGTCGATGCCGCCGTAGAAGCCCACCTGCGGGCCCCAGTAGCCGGCATTCCAGACGTAGACGCCGTCGTTCCAGCCCCAGTAGCCGGGCGTCCAGAAGAGATCGGCGGCCGGCGGCAATACCCAGGTGCCCGGCACCCAATAGTAGCCGTCGGGGCCATAGGCCCAATAGCCGGGCGTCCAGATGTAGCCGGCCGCGGGCAGCGGCGGTTGCTCGTAAACCGGTAGCGGCGGCGGCGGCAGCGTGATGTTGAGGCCGACGCTGATCTGCGCCGATGCGATCGTCGGCGCCGACAAGGCGGCCAACGCAGCCATGATGGGAATGAAGCGGCGCATGAGACCTCGCCTGGGTACGGTTTCGGGAAGCGGTTAGACGCTGAACGCGGGCCGTCCGGCAAAGTTCCGGCAAAGCAAATCCTGTTGAGCACCACGCTCGTGAGCCGCGTGCCGACGCGTCGCAAAAAGCGAAAAGCGAAGCAGCCCGCCATCGCCGGCGGACTGCCTCGGTGCGATCACTGTCGGGCGGCGGCTACTGGCCCTGGTGCGGTTCGCCGCGCTCCGGCCGCTCGCCGCGCTCGCGCTGCTCGTGCTGCCCGGCAGGACGTTCCGGCCTGCCTTCTGGCCGTGCGCCAGCGCGCTCGCCCTGCGGCCGCGGTCCGCCGGCACGCACCACGCCGGGGCCGTTGAACTCGCCCGGCCGCGCCGTCGCCGCGATCGGCGGCCGGTTGTGGTTCACCGTGGCGAGGAACGCATGGTTGCCGGCGGCGGCATGCTCGTGCTGGGCTTGCAGCGGCGTGGCCCCGACATGGCGTTCGCGCGCGGCGGCGATTTCCGCCGCCGTCGGTTGCGCGCGAATGCCGCCGGCGCCGCCGTTGAAGCTGACCCGGCTGACGGCGGCGGCTGCGACCGGCCGGTTGAAGGTGGCGACGTTGTTGATGGTGATGCGGGTCACCGACCGGTTGTAGGCGAACACGCCATGGTCCCAGTGGCCGCCGACGAAGCCGACGCCGGTATAGCCGAAGCCGTAGTCGATGCCGCCGTAGAAGCCGACGTGCGGCCCCCAGTAGCCGGCATGCCAGGTATAGATGCCGTTGACCCAGCCCCAATAGCCGGGGGTCCAGAGCAGCCCGACCGCCGGCGGCAGTACCCAGGTGCCCGGCACCCAGTAGTAGCCCGCAGGCCCATAGGCCCAGTAGCCGGGCGTCCAGATATAGCCCGGCGCTGGCAGCGGCGGCTGCACGTAGACCGGCAGCGGCGGCGGCGCCAGCGTGATGGAGAGGCCGACGGCGACTTGCGCCGGCGCGAGCGATGGTGCTGCGCTCGTGGCGGCGAAGGCCAGGAATAACGGAACAAGCTGACGGCGGATGCGCATGGGTGTCCTCTAGGCGGCTTGGCAATCTAGCCCGGCCCGCTGCAAGCGGCCGGTCGCGCGCATGATCCGGCGCAACTGTGCCGCTAGTGAGGCGGGCGTGCGCCCGAATATGGCGAAAGGGCCTCCTGCTACGATTTGCGCGGCCAAAAAGCGGGTCAAGCCTGTGTCAAATTTCAGCCGGCTGCGGCGGCGGGCGTCACGACATCGAACATCATCTCGAAACTGTCCAGCATGTCGAACAGCGCCTTCAACTTCAGCGGATCGCCCTCGATCCGGCTCTTCCCGGCCATGACCGTCTCGGCGAAGGTGGTCTGTTTCAGGGCGACCGCATCGAAGCTGGCCCGGCTGGTGGTGACGCTGACGTCGGGCTTGGCGAAGGCCTTGCCCATGAGATGGGTGAGGGTGGAGTTCTCCAGGTTCTGCGCCACCCTCTCGCCGGTGTCGGTGAAATGCCAGTTGATGCGCCAATGCTGCCCGGCGGCCCTGGCCGGGTCGAGGCGCATGGCGATGAAATCGAAGAACACGTCGGTCGACAGGCCGGAGATGAGGTCGGGGCTGAGCAGCGGACGCGGCGGCAGCTTGAGCGGGCCGTTGCGCAGCTCCGTCGCGGCATAGAGATAGGCGTTGCGCCAGGTCGCCGATTCCGCCTGGTAGCCGAGCTGCTCCAGCGCGTCGGCGCCGAGCTCGCGCGCGGCGCGGTTGCCGGGCTCGGCGAACACCACCTGGTTCATCGCCTGCGCCACCCAGCGGAACTGGCCTTCGGCGAAATCGGCGCGCGCCCTGGCGAGCACGGCGTCGGCGCCGCCCATGTAGGCGACGGTCTTGATCGCCGTCTCGCGCGGGGGCAACGGATTGAGGTTGGCCGGGTTGCCGTCGTACCAGCTCAGATAGCGCTGGTACACCGCCTTGGCGTTGTGGCTGATCGAGCCGTAGTAGCCGCGCACCGACCATTCGCGGGCGAGGCCCGGCGGCAGGTCGAGCACCTCGGCGATTTCGGCGGCGCGATAGCCCTTGTTCATCAGCCGGAGCGACTGGTCGTGCAGGTATTTGTAGAGGTCGCGCTGCTTGGCCAGGAAGGCGACGATCTCCGCCTGCCCCCAGGTCGGCCAGTGGTGCTGGCCGATCAGCACGTCGCTCTTGTCGCCGAACAGCTCGATCGCCTCGGCGAGATATTTCGACCAGACGCGGGGATCGCGCACCACCGCGCCGCGCAGCGGGATGAAATTGTGCAGGTGCCGCGTCGCGTTTTCCGCCATGTTGAGCACGCGCTGCCCGGGCAGGTGGATGTGCATCTCCGCCGGCGCTTCGGTTTCCGGTGCAAGCTGGAAGGTGAACTCGATGCCGTCGATGGTGCGGCTCTCGGTCGGCGCCCTGATCAGGTCGGTCGGCGCGATCAGGCTGAGCGTGCCGCGCGCCACGCCCTTGCCGAGGCCGGCGTCGACCTGCTGGCGCGGCCCCTTGGGCAGCAGCGGGCCGAACTGGAACTGCGCGCGCCGCGCCATCGGCAGCCCGGCCAGCACGTTCTCGCCGCCGACCGCCTCCATGAAGCCGTCGGGCGCCAGCACCGCGACCTTGCCGGCGCGCACGTCGTCGGCCGCGATCACGCCTTTCACCCCGCCGAAGTGATCCATGTGGCTGTGGGTATAGATCACCGCGACCACCGGCTTCTTCGGCCGGTGCGCGCAGAACAGCTCGAGCCCGGCGCGGGCGACCTCGCAAGTGGTCAGCGGATCGATGATGATCAGGCCGCTGTCGCCCTCGATGATGGTCATGTTGGCGATGTCGAAGCCGCGGATCTGGTAGACCCGGTCCACCACCTTGAACAGGCCGCTCACCAGGTTGAGCTGCGCCATGCGCCAGAGGCTCGGATTGACCGTCGGCGGCGCCTCGTCGGCGGCGAGAAAATCGTAGTCGCGGAGGTTCCAGAGCACGGTGCCGGCGGCATTCCTGACCGTGCCGTCGGGCAGCGTGGCGATGAAGCCGCGGCGCGCCTCCGCGTAGTCGCGCCGGTCGTCGAACGGCAGCCGCTCCAGCACGGCGGCATTGGCGCGGCGGGTGGCCGGCTCGGCATCTTTCGGCAGCAGGGCGGCAGGCTTCGGCTGGTCGGTCATGGGCATTTCCCGCTGGCATCGGGGCTCGCTGCCGCAGTATGGCACATCGCGCCGGCGCCGCCCGATTTCCTGATAATCTAACCATGGTTAGATTTTTTATTCTGCCGGCGGTTAGAATGTGTGGCACACTGTTCTGCCAAACCGCCGGCTGCGGCAAGGCGCGGCGACAAGTGCGTGGAGGACGCCATGGCAGGCCGATTCGACGGCAAGGTAATCCTCATCACCGGCGGCGGCAGCGGCATCGGCCGGGCGACGGCGCTGCGCTTCCTCGACGAAGGCGCGCGCGTGCT
>DATKQA010000389.1:0-7588 GCA_035523835.1 Candidatus Sulfotelmatobacter sp. | reverse complement strand
GCAGCCGGGGGCGCCGCGTCCGGACCCAGGAAAATCCAGCCCTGCACCTTCGGCAGGCGCGGCGCGATCTGTTCCGCCAGCGAGAGGGTGGCCGCGTCGACGCAAAGCCACTTGTCTTCGGCATGATCGGCGATATAGGCGATCTGGTCGGGATGCAGGCGCGGGTTGATGGTATGCAGCACCGCGCCGCTGCCGGGAACACCGTAGAAAAGCTCAAAATGGCAGTGGGTGTTCCACGCCAGCGAGCCTATCCGATCGCCGTCCTCGACGCCGAGCCGGAGCAGCGCCTGGGCGAAGCTCTTGCAGCGGCGGATCGCCTCGCCGTAGCTGTAGCGGTGCAGGTCGCCGTCGACCCCGCGCGCCACGATCTCGGTTGCGCCGTGCACCGCAGCGGCATGATCGATGATGCCGGAAGTCAGCAGCGGAACGTCCATCATCAAGCCAAGCATCCCGACCTCCCTATTCGTTTTTAAGCCATCTGGACGGTTTGTTTTTATGCACGCATGTGCTTATCCGACCTTCCGCGGTGCCGACGCGACGAGCTTTTCCGCGGTGCGCGCCCGATGCGTGCCGGCATGCTGCTTCACGAAGGCCCAGAACAGGTCGCGCCAGAAATCCAGCACGCGGTTGAAGCGCTGGGCGTCGTTCTGCCAGAGAGAGCGGATCGCCAGCCCGCGGACGATGCTGACGGTGACCCAGAGAAGATCCTCGGTCGTGTCTTGCGGCAGATCGAGCTTGCCCAGCACCTCGAGCCAGGCCTGTTCCACCGGCAGGCGGCTTTCGCGCGAGATGGCGAAGACGCGCTCCCGCACCTTCCTGTTCTTGGCCGCCGCCATCACCACATCGAGCGCCACGAAGAAATAGTCGCCGAAGAAGAAGGCCTGCGAATCCTCGATGATGGCATCGAGCGGGTTGACGATCTCGCTCGACGCGCGCCGGGCGCGACGGCGTCCTTCGTTCGCCGCCAGGCTGAAGGCATATTCGATCGTCGCCACCACCAACGCATCCTTGGTCGGAAAGTGATAGAGCTGCGCCCCGCGCGAAACGCCGGCAACGGCGGCGACCTCCGCCGTGCGGAAGCCGGCATAGCTCCGCCGCCGCATGACCTTGAGGGCCGCCTCGAGCAGGCGGGTGCGCGTCTCCTCCGTCCGCTCCTCCTGCGTGCGGCGGCGCACCGGTTTGGCCGATCCAGCCTCTTTCGGCCGTGGCTGCGTAGCCGCGCTAGCGCTTCGCCGCATCGGTATTCACCCCGTCGATCTTCACGCAGACCGCCCCTTCCACCACCACGACCTCGAATGTTCGCAAGGCAAGCTGGCACGGCATCGCCGTCGCTTCGCCGGTGATGACGTCGAAGCTGCCGAAGTGCCAGCCGCATTCGACGCTATTGCCGATCAAGGTGCCTTCCTCGGAAAGCGACGAGGCACCGTGCGTGCATTCGTCGGCGGTGACGTAGAAACGACCGTCAACATTGTAGACGGCGACCTTGAGACCGCCGGGAAGCGTCGCCTGCCGGATTTCGCCGACTGGCACTTCGTCGGCAGCACAGAGCCTGGCAAGCGCGGTCGATGCCATCGCGGCTCTCCGCTATAACAGGATGCTGATGCGGCCCTGCGGCCGCAGTCCATCGAGGTCGAGCAGGCAACGCTTTTCGCGAATCTTCCAGCCCGACTCCGATCGCGCCAGCACATAGCGATAGCTGCCGACGAAACTGTCGGTCACGCCGTCCTTGGTCCGGTAGGTGACGAAGGCGGCGGCGACCTTGATCTCCTGTTCACCGATCTCCTTGATCCTGACGTTGCTGACCAAATGCCGGGTCTTCGAGTGGGGAAATTCCGAGTGCGCCGTCCGCTTCTGCAGTCGGGCGACGCGTTGGTTGAGGCGAAAGCGGTCGTCGGCGATATAGAAGAGCGTGGCGTCCGGCTCGGCGTCGGCGCCGAGGTCGGTCGGCGGTACCAGATAGCGCGCGTCATCGGTGAAGAGCGCCAGCCAGTCCTGCAGCCGCCAATCGTCGAGCAATTCGGCCTCCAGGAACAGCAGATCCTCGATCTCTGCGCGAGTGGGTGCTGAAATCATCGGCATGCTCCCTGGCCCACCGGTCATTCCGCCGCCGACGGCGCGCCGATGCGGCTCTGCCATTGCGTCCAAAAGGCGCGAATCTGCAACTCGTCGTCGTAGGCGACGACCGGCTTGCCCATGCCCTTGGAAATGTCGTTCCAGACCGCCTCGCGGATGCCCTCGTAGGCGCGCTGGCATTTCTCCATGGCCTCGACATCGTCGGGCGTGGCGAAACCGCCCGGGCCGAGAAATTCCAGGAAGTTGTAGAGCCGGTATTTGCGCGCCCACTCGCTCTCCTCCTTCGGTGCCAGCGCCCAGGCGTTGATCTGCATGTTGTCCGGCGCGGTCGGATAGAAGGTGCGCACCGTGATCGCCATGATGTCGTTGACGACCAGATTGGGGAAGATCAACAGGTTCCGATTGTAATGCGCGATGCGGTCGGCCCGCTCGGCGCCGAGCCGTTCGGTCAGCCGCCTCTCGATGCCTTCGATCTCGGCGCGGCCGCTTTCGCCCCACAGGGGGATCCATTGCGCGATCGGGCGGCCCCAGGGCGCCTTGTATTCGACCACGGCATGGCCGTTGCCGAGATCGCGTGCCGTGCCTTGCAGCGCCACGTTGGTCAGGCTGCCGTTGCTGTTCTTGAGATAATCCAGATAGCTCGCGTGGGTGGTGATGGCGTGATAGCCGTCGATGCTGTTCTCCGACAGCAATTTCCAGTTGGCGCGGATGGAATATTCCTGCGTGCCGCCGACGATGGTCATGCCGCGCTCGCTCTGTTCCGAGACCAGGTCGAGGTAGTCGCCCGCGATGCCGAGATAGGCGTCAAGATCGGGCGCGCGACGATCGAAGCAGACGAAGAAGAAGTCGCCGCGCCGCGCCAGGCGCGGCACCGGAACCAGATCGACGCTGGCATCGGCATTGAAATCTTCGCAATAGCTTTCCGCGCCGGGCTGGCTCTTCAGCCGGCCGTCATTGCCGAACACCCAGCCGTGATACATGCATTGGAAGGACTTCGCCCTGCCCTTCTTCTCGCGGCACACCAGGGCGCCGCGATGCGGGCAGGTGTTGAGCAAGGCCCGAAACTCGCCGGCATTGTCACGCGTGAAGAGGACGTTGCGCCGGGCCACCGTCCGGGTAAGGAAATCGCCGCTCGCCGCCAACTCCGAGGCATGGGCGAGATACAGCCAGCATTTGGCGAAGATGCGCTCGTATTCCGCCTCGAACACCGCCGGCTCGACGAAGGCACGGCGCGGCACCTTGAAACGGTTGCGTCGGTAGTCGGCCGATATGCTCGGCAGTTCGCCGCCATTGCTCATCATTGCCACCTCCCTCGCGGCGCAGCTTGCGTCGGACGGCTTTGAAAACCGTCCGGACTGATTGTTTCTTTTCCTCGTGCCGGAGTCAACCGCCCTCGCCGAGGTCGCGGATCGGCCGCGACTCCGCCATAGTAGGCCCGAGTGGGAGAGGAACATGACCCGAGAACGGAAGCCGACGCGACCGGCGAGCGATCCGCTGGGGCCGACCGGCCGGCTGGCGACCTGGCTGCAGGATTTGCGGCTGCCGGATGTGCCGTCGCCCGTGCGCGAACGAGCCAAGGAGCTGATCCTGGACGGCATCGGCTGCGCCGTCGTCGGGGCGCAACTGCCCTGGTCGCGCAAGGCGGTCGAGATCGTCACCCGGCTCGAGGGATCCGGCGACCGCTTTCTCATCGGCTGGGGCCGCACGACGACCGCCCCCGCAGCCGCCCTGCTCAACGGCACCTTCGTCCAGGGGTTCGAACTGGACGATTATCACCCGCACGCACCGCTGCACAGCGCCTCGCTCGTGTTGCCGGCGCTCTTCGCCGGCATCGGCGGAGAGCGGCCGACCGCGGGAGCCGCAGCGCTGCTGGCTGTCATCGCCGGTTTCGAGGTCGGGCCCCGCGTCGGCCTCGCACTCCACGGCGGGCAGATGCTGTCGCGCGGCTGGCATTCCGGCTCGGTGTTCGGCACCTTTGCTACCGCTGCCACGGCCGGCACCTTGCTCGGCCTCGATGCCGCCGGCTTCGAAGATGCCCTCGGACTGGCGGCAACGCAATCGGCCGGCCTGATGGCGGCGCAATATGAAGCCATGTCGAAGCGCATGCATCACGGCTTCAGCGCCAGGAACGGCCTCTATGCCGCGCACCTTGCCGCCGGCGACTATACCGGCATCAAACGCGTATTCGAACGCGACTACGGCGGCTTCCTGTCCACCTTCGGCGAGGGCCACGCGCCCGACGCCACCCGCATCGCCAGGGGTCTCGGCGAACAGTGGGAAACCGAGCGCATCGTGGTGAAGCCTTATGCCGCCATGGGCGGGCTGCATGCGCCGCTCGACTGCCTGTTCGAGATCGGAGCGAGGCGGCCGCTTCATCCGGCAGAGATCGAGCGGGTCGAGGTCGACCTGTCGCACGCGGTCTACCATCACGGCTGGTGGCAGCTCGAACGGCCCATAACCCCGATCGCCGCGCAGATGAACATTGCCTATGCCCTTGCGGTCGCCATCGTCGACGGCGAGGCTCTGGTGCGGCAATTCGCGCCGGCGCGCATCGACCGGGACGATGTCTGGCAAATGATCCCGCGCATCGTCGCGCGCCATGATCCGAGCTTCGATGCCGGCGGACAGACGGGTCGCGGGAAGACGCGGATGCGTATCTTCTTCCGCGACGGCGCGGTACTGGCGACGGAACGGCGCGCCTCCCGCGCCATCTTGCAGCCGCTGGGGCGCGACGAGATCGTGGCGAAATACCGCCGGCTGACCGAAGGCCTCGTCGACGCGAGGCGGCAGGCCGAGATCGAACAGGCGGTGCTGTCGCTTGAACAACTGCCCGATGTCATGCGTTTGGGCGAGCTTCTGGCACCGCCGGTCGCGGCCGCTTTCAGCTAAATGTTGATGGCCCTGGGGTTGCCGCGGCTGGCGGCTTGGCCAAACATCGAGATCGGCAATTTGGGCACGAGGCTGCGATGACCGAACTGTGGCGCCTGACAGCGGTGGAGGCGGTCGCGAAATTGCGGCGACGCGAAGTCTCGCCGCTGGAAATGATCGAAGCCGCGGCGGCCCGGATCGAGGCCGTCGAGCCGAAGGTCAACGCCCTGCCGATCCGCTTCTTCGATGATGCGCGCCGGGAGGCACAGCGCTTCTCGCAGGCCGAGCAGGAGCATCCCGGCTGGCTGGCCGGCCTGCCCATCGCGGTGAAGGACTACAACGACGTCGCAGGGCAACTCACCACCAACGGTTCGCCCATCTACGCCGACTATCGCGCGCCGGCCGACGATCGCACGGTGGCAACCTTGCGCGGCAACGGCGCCATCCCGCTGGCCAAATCCAACGTGCCGGAATTCGCCGGAAGCCACACCTTCAACCCGGTCTGGGGCATCACCCGCAATCCCTGGAACCTCGGCCGCACCGCCGGCGGCTCCTCCGGCGGCGCCGCGGCCTCGCTGGCCGCTGGCGAGGTTTGGCTGGCCAACGGCTCCTGCCTCGGCGGGTCGCTGCGCATTCCCGCCAGCTTCTGCGGCGTGGTGGGATTGCGGCCGAGCCCCGGCGTGGTGCCGCGCGGCGACGGGCTGCCGGCCTTCGACAGCCTCTGGGTCGACGGCCCGATGGCGCGCAACATACCCGATCTGGCCTTGATGCTGGACGCCATGGCGACGACGACGGGGCACGATCCGTTGTCGCGCCCGGGGCCGAGCGGCGGCTTCCAGTCGGCACTACGGCAGGCGCGGCCGCCGCGTCGCGTCGGCTTCAGCAGCAATCTCGGCCTGCGCAGCATCGACCCGGAGATCGCCGGGGTCTGCCGAGCCGCCGTCGGACGCTTCGCCGAGATGAACAGCGCCGTCGAGGAAGCGGCGCCGGATTTTTCCGGCTCGATCGACAGCTTCCAGGTGCTGCGCGCTCTCCTGTTCGCTGATATTCGCGGTGATCTGCTGCCGCGCGAGCGGGCACGCATCAGCCCGGACATCGTCTGGAACATCGAGAAGGGACAGCAACTGACCGCGGCCGAGATCATCCGGGCGCAGCGCGACCGCCACCTGCTGTTTCATCGGGTGGCGCGCTTCTTCGACGATTACGATCTCCTGGTCTGTCCGACCGTCGCCGTACCGCCTTTCCCGGTGGAGCAGCGTTTCCCCACCGAGATCGCCGGCGAGAAGCTGACCACCTACATCGACTGGATGTTCCTGACGTTCGTCGTCACCCTGACCGGCTGTCCCGCGATCTCGCTCCCCTGCGGGCTGACGCGGGAAGGGCTGCCGGTCGGCATCCAACTCGTCGGCCGGCCGCATGGCGACGCGGAACTGCTCGGCGCGGCCCTGATGCTTGAACGGGCGCTCGGGTTTGCGGGCCGGCTGCCGGTGGAGGTCTAGACACTGGCCCGACCGGCGGCCGGCACGTACAGCCGCTACCGCGGCGCGCTGCGCGACGTTGCCTCCAGCTATCGCCATGCCCGCCGATCTCTGCAAACGCCGAGCTCGCGGCAAAGCCGCTACGGCCTTGACTGGATGAACTTCTTCATCGCCGACGTGCAGACCGGTTTTGGCACTTTCGTCGCCTTCTACCTGGCGCATTTGAACTGGTCGCAAGAAAGCATCGGCGTCGCGCTGGCACTCGGCGGCAGCGCCGGGCTATTGGCACAAATCCCGGGCGGAGCGCTTTCCGATGCGATCCGCTGGAAACGCGGGCTGACCGCCATCGGCATCGTCGCGATTGGCGCCGCCGCCCTCCTCTTGGCCCTGGCGCCGAGCCGTGGCCTCGTTTACCTGGCCGAGATCCTTCATGGCATCACGGCTGGAATCATCACACCGGCAATCGGTGCGATCAGCCTTGGTCTGGTCGGCCGGCGCGCGATGTCGGCACGCACCGGGCGCAACTATCGCTTCGCCGCTGCGGGGCATGCCTTGACTGCGGCGGTTATGGGCGCCGCCGGAACGTACCTGTCGGAAAGTGCGATTTTCGAGACGGCAGCAGTTTTATGCATCCCGGCCCTGATCGCGCTGGCCTGCATCCGCACCGACGAGATCGACTATACACGGGCGAGGAACGCTCAGACCGGAGAGCACGCCGGTAAGCCGATCCGGGTGCGCGATCTTGCGAAAAACCGCAGCTTGCTGCTGTTCGCCGGGTGCGTCGGGCTGTTTCAATTGGCGGATGCCTCGATGCTGCCCTTGCTCGGAGAAAGTCTCGCCAGGCAGCCCGGTCCAGCCGCGCTGCAGATGTCGAGCCTGATCATCGTTCCGCAAGTGGTCGTCGCTGCTCTCGCGCCATGGGTCGGCTATCATTCGGAAGCAAGAGGACGTCGCCCACTGCTGCTGCTCGGTTTCGCACTTGAGCCGCTGCGCGCCTGCCTGCTTGCCATCACCGCCAACTATTACTTTCTCATCGCGGCGCAACTGCTCGATGGCATTAGCGGCGCGATCATAACGGTGCTGACGGTGATGGTGGTGACCGATCTCACCGCCGGAACCGGCCGTTTCAACCTCGCCCGGGGCACACTCGGAACGGTAATGGGCATCGC
>DATKQA010000388.1:0-6154 GCA_035523835.1 Candidatus Sulfotelmatobacter sp. | reverse complement strand
TTGAGGTGCAGGAACACGCCGCCAAGCCCGATGGCGGCGCGGTCCATGAAGACGAATTCACGGGGCGGCGTGACGCCGCCGCGTTCGCGCAATTGCCGGGCGACTTTTTCCGCCACGTCGCGGCCATAGACGCCGGTGGCGCCGAATTCCTGAATGCGCCGCGGCCGGTCTTCCAGGAGCGGCGCATAGACGAATTCGGCCCATAGATTGAGCGTATCGATGATCTCGTTGGTCAGGCCGCCGAAACCCCAGGTCTCGTAGGCATGCACTGCAAGCGCGCGGTCGCCGCTTTCGAGGGCATGATAGAGATCGATCACGCCGGCGACGAATTTCGGCTGGAAGATGCGCACGCAGCCGAAATCCAGCAGATTGATGGCGCGGTCGTCGCGCACCGAATAATTGCCGAGGTGCGGATCGCCGTGGATCACGCCGTAGGCGTAGAACGGCACGTACCAGGCGCGGAACATGTTGTGTGCCAGCTTGTTCCTGTCGACCAGCCTGGCGTCCTTGAAGTGCAGGAGAGGCCGGCCCTCGAGCCAGCTCATGGTGAGCAGCCGCTCGGTCGACAGCTTCTCCTCCACCGTCGGCACGAAGACGCCCTTCTCCCCCTTCAGCATGGCGCCATAGAGCTTCATGTGGCGGGCTTCCAGGCGGTAGTCGAGCTCCTCCCTGAGGCGCGCGGCGATCTCGGCGTGGATGTTGCTGGTCTCGATCGCCGGATCGTAGCGGCGATAGATGGAGAAGATCAGCTTGAGCTGCCTGAGGTCGGCCTCGACCGCCGAGCGCATGTCGGGATATTGCAGCTTGCAGGCAAGCCGGCGCCCGTCGTGCGAGCGCGCCGCATGCACTTGGCCGAGCGAGGCGGCGGCCGCGGCCTCCTTGTCGAAGCGGGCGAACCGCGCCTGCCAGTCGGCGCCGAGCTCGGCCGCCATGCGGCGCTTGACGAAGGCCCAGCCCATGGAAGGCGCGTTGGCCTGCAGTTGCGCCAGCTCCGCGACATATTCCTGCGGCAGCGCTTCCGGAATCGTCGACAGGATCTGCGCCACCTTCATCAGCGGCCCCTTCAGGCCGCCGAGCGCCCGGCGGAGGTCGGCCGCGTGTTCCGCCTTGTCGAGCTTCAGGCCGAGATAGCGCTGGCCGGCGAGCTTGGCCGCAAGGCCGCCGACCGCCGTGCCGACCCGGGCGTAGCGGCGGACGCGCCCGGCCAGGCTGTCGTCTTCGCCGGCCATGCCGTCAGGTCACGGCTTCGAGCTGGTCGATGAAGCCCTCGATCACGCCGAGCCCCTTGCCCCAGAAGCCGGGATCGGTGGCGTCGAGGCCGAACGGCGCCAGCAACTCGCGATGCCGCAGCGTGCCGCCCGCCTTCAGCATGGCCAGGTACTTTTCCTGGAAGCCCTTTTCCGCGTCCTGGTAGACCGCGTAGAGGGCGTTCACCAGGCAGTCGCCGAAGGCATAGGCATAGACGTAGAAGGGCGAATGGATGAAGTGCGAAATGTAGGTCCAGTAGTACTGGTACTCGGCATCGAAATGAAAGCTCGGCCCGAGGCTCTCGCTCTGCACCGCCAGCCAGAGCTCGCCGATCCGTTCCGGCGTCAGCTCGCCCTGGGCGCGCTCGTCATGGACGCGGCGCTCGAATTCGTAGAAGGCGATCTGACGCACCACCGTGTTCAGCATGTCCTCGACCTTGGAGGCCAGCATGACGCGGCGGCGCTGCGGCGTCTTCTCCGCCGCCAGCAGGGCGCGGAAGGTGAGCTGCTCGCCGAACACGGAAGCGGTCTCCGCCAGCGTCAGCGGCGTGTCGGCCATCAGCGCACCCTGCGCCGCGGCCAGCACCTGATGCACGCCGTGGCCGAGTTCGTGGGCGAGCGTCATCACGTCGCGCGTCTTGCCCTGGTAGTTCAGCAGCAGATAGGGATGCGCGCTCGGTACCGTCGGATGGGCGAAGGCGCCCGGCGCCTTGCCGGCCCTGGCCGGGGCGTCGATCCAGGCGTGATCGAAGAAGCGCTTGCCGATCGCCGCCAGCTCGGGCGAGAAGCGGCCATAGGCCTTGAGCACGGTCTCCCGCGCCTCGCTCCACGGGATCACGCGGTCCTCCGCTTCCGGCAGCGGCGCATTGCGATCCCAATATTCCAGCTTGTCCTGGCCCATCCAGCGCGCCTTCAGCGCGTAATAGCGGTGCGACAGGCGCGGATAGGCATTGCGCACCGCGGCCGTGAGCGCGCCGACCACTTCCGGCTCGACATGATTGCCGAGGTGGCGCGAGGCGGCCGGCGTCGGCAGGTGCCGCCACTTGTCCTCCACCTCCTTGTCCTTGGCGAGGGTGTTCATCACCAGGGCGAACAGGCGCACGTTCCCGCCGAAGACCGCGCCGAGCGCCTTGGCCGCCGCCTTGCGCCGGGCGGCATTCGCATCGGAGAGCAGGTGCAGCGCCTGTTCGACGCCGAGGTTCTCGCCCTCCACCGGGACCACCAGCCCGGCCACGGTCTCGTCGAACAGCCGGACCCAGGCGCTGCGTCCGGCGACCGACTTCTCGTGCAGAAGCTTCTCGATCTCGTCGGAAAGCTGATGCGGACGGAACACGCGCACGTCGCGCAGCCACGGCGCATAGCGCGCCAGCGCCGGCGCCTTGAGCTTGTCGGCCAGCGCCGCTTCCTCGATGCGGTTGATCTCGAGCGTGACGAACAGGGTGTGCGTGGTGATGGCGTTGATCTTCTCCTGCATGGTCTGGAAGAACTTGCCGATCGCCGGGTCGGTCATGTCGCCGGCATAGGTGAGATGGGCGAAGCTCATGATGCGGCCAAGCCTGTCTTCCAGCCGCTCGTATTCGGCGATGGCATCGCCGAGCGCGGCGCCGTCGAGCGCGGCAAGCTTGCCCTGGTAACGGGCGGCGAAGGCCTCTGCCGTCTTCTGCGCCTCCGCCAAGTCGCGTTCCAGCTCCGCCGACGCCATGCCGGGATAGAGGTCGGCCAAGTCCCATTGCGGCAGGGCGCCGATTTTGGCGACAACGTCGTTCATCCGTGTCTCCTCAGGTTATGGCAATGGATATAAGCGCTTGCCGGCCTGTCGTCGAGGCTCGCCTGGGCTTCCGCGCCTGCCCGAGGCTTGCCCGAATTGCGCCCCGCCCCCGCCGCAATTGGCGAGCTTAGTGGGGTCGCCTATAGTCTGGGTAGGTGCACGCACGCGGCGTGGCCGGCCCAAGCCTGCAACCTTTGCTGCCGCAATCAATTCATTTCTCGAATTCGCCGGATTTCCTGCCCGATGCCCGAATTGCCGGGTTGCCACGCTTTTGCCCGAGACCGCCTCTATCGAACGAAAACGCCGGAAATAAGGAGACACATCGATGAACCGCATTGTCAAAACGGTGTGCGTAGTCGCCCTCTTGCCGTTCTTCGGCGCCTGTTCGTTCATGGCGCTGGATGTGCCGGTCGGCAACCCGACGGCGACGGGATCGCCGTTCACCCAGGAACTGACGGCCGGTTACCGCGGCCTGTCCAACGAGCAGGCGACGGAATACGACTGGGTTGCCGCCGAGGTCTTCGCCCAGAAGGCGCTGCGTTCCGCCAAGGGCGACGTGGTGCTGCCGGAAATTCCGCAGGACTGGACCTATCGCCCCGGCGGCAACACGATCGAGCCCTACCTGCCGGAGCTTACCGAAGTGCGCGGGCGGCTGCTGGCGAAGCTCGACGGCGGCGCCCGCGAGCATGACGCGGTGCGCGCGGCGCGGGCGCAGGTCGCCTACGACTGCTGGGTCGAGGAGGCCTCCGAGCCGAACTCGGCGGACGACATGGCCCGCTGCCGGGCGACCGTCATGGACTTCCTGAAGGTGGTCACCAGCACCGCCAGGCCGACGCCGCCGGCGGAGACGCCGGAGGTCTACCTGGTGTTCTTCGCCTTCGACAAGTCGGACATCAGCGCCGTCGCCAGCAAGGTGCTGGACCGGGTCATCGCCGACTTCCACCGGACCGGCTCGGCCGTGCTCGACGTGCAGGGCTATACCGACCTCGCCGGCAGCGTCGACTACAACCTGAAACTGTCCAAGCGGCGCGCCGATGCGGTTAAGGCCTACTTGGTCGCTCATGGCGTCCAGGCGGACGAGATCCGCACTGAATGGTTCGGCAAGAGCAATCCGCGCGTGCCGACGCCCGACGGCGTGCGCAACCAGGAGAACCGCCGCGCCCAGATCTATCTGAAGAAATAGTCGCGGCTTCCGCCCGAGACGACGACGGCCGCTTCGCCAGAAGCGGCCGTTTTCGTTGGCATCGGGACTATTGCAGCAGGAAGTGCGCGTGCGCCGCGGCGACCGGCTTGCTCTTGTCGTCCTGCCAGGCCTCGACGCGCACGTTGGCGACACGGCGGCCCTGGCGGGTGACGTTGGCCAGCGCATAGGTTTCGACCGGCCGGGCCGAGCGCAGATAATCGACGGTGATGTTGATGGTCTTCGGCACCGTCAGGCTGTCGCTCCGCCAGATCAACTGGGCGATGCAGGCGGCTTCCAGCAGAGCGCCGACCACGCCGCCGTGCAGCGCCGGCAACAGCGGATTGCCGATCAGCTTGGCATCCTCCGGCAGCACGCAGATGACGCTGTCGCCGCTCGCCTGCAGCTTGAGGCCGAGGAAGCGGAAATAGGGAATGCTGGCGACGAAGCGGTCGGCATCGCCGGTCCGCCGCGCCTCGGCGATGGCCTCGAGCAAGCTCACGCCGCCGCCCTGTCGCGCTTCCGCCGCGTGCTCGGCGAGGCCAGCATGAAGGTGCCGACCGAATGGGCGATCGGGTTCGCCGGATCGTCGTTCCAGGCGGTCGCCCGGGTGAAGGCGACGTGGCGCGTCACCTTGTAGCATTCGGCGCGGGCATGCAGCGGGCTGCCGGGCGTCGACGGGCGCAGATAGTCGATGCGCAGATCGAGGGTGGCGATGGTGACCGGCTGGCGCAGCGCCGTCTGCACCGCCATGCCGCAGGTCGAATCGATCAGGGTGGTGATCACCCCGCCGCCGAGCACGCCGGATTCCGGATCGCCGACGAAGCGCTCCTGATAGGCCATGCGGAAGGTGGCGCTGCCGCGCAAGACCTCGACGACGCTGAGGTCGAGCTCGCGCATCAGCGGCACGTGCTGCAGCATCGCCACGATCGCCGACACGACGTCCGCGGACGGCTGCTCCTGGCTCATGCGGCGCCGCGCGTCACGTGCCGGCCGGCGCTGGAAGGCGGTGATGCTCGCGATACCAGGCGACGAAGCGGTCGAGGCCCTGCTCGATCGAGGTCGAGGGGGCGAAGCCGAGGTCGCGGCCGATATCCTCGATGTCGGCATAGGTTTCGCGCACATCGCCCGGCTGCATCGGCAGCAGCTTCAATTCCGCCTTGCGACCGAGCTTGGTCTGCAGCAGCTCGACCACGTACATCAGGTCGACGGGCTGGTTGTTGCCGATGTTGTAGAGCTTGTAGGGCGCCCCGCCGCCCTCGCCGGCCGGCGGATTGTCGAGCGCGGAGACGATGCCGTTGACGATATCGTCGATGTAGGTGAAGTCGCGGCGCATGTCGCCGTGATTGAACAGCGGGATCGGTTCGCCGGCGAGGATCGCGCGGGTGAAGATATAGAGCGACATGTCCGGCCGGCCCCAGGGACCGTAGACGGTGAAGAAGCGCAAGCCCGTCGACGGCAGGCGGAAGAGATGCGCGTAGGAATAGCTCATCAGTTCGTCGGCCCGCTTGGTCGCGGCGTAGAGCGAAACCGGCTGGTCGACGCGGTCGGCTACGGCGAAAGGCAGCTTGGTATTGCCGCCGTAGACCGAACTCGAACTGGCATAGACCATGTGCTTGAGGTCGGGCAGGCCGCGCGCCACCTCGAGCATGTTCAGGTGACCGACCAGGTTCGACTGCACATAGGCCTCGGGATTGGTCAGGCTGTAGCGCACGCCGGCCTGGGCCGCCAGGTGCACGATCCGATCGACCCCGGCCGCCTTGACCGCCGCCTCCAATGCCGGCCGGTCGGCGATGTCGAGCTGGTGGAAGTGAAAGCGATTGCGGGCCGTAAGCCGGGCGAGCCGGGCCCGCTTCAGGTTCACGTCGTAATAATCGTTCAGGTTGTCCAACCCGGTTACCGCCTCGCCGCGGGCCAGCAGCGCCTCGCTGACGTGATAGCCGATGAAGCCGGCCGCGC
>DATKQA010000387.1:0-3166 GCA_035523835.1 Candidatus Sulfotelmatobacter sp. | reverse complement strand
CATCGCCAGCGAGGAATTCACCGCCTATAGCGGCGGCGAATGGGAACCGCTCGGCCGGGAAGCGCTGCGTGGCATCAGCGCGCCGGTGGCGGTGTTCCGCCCGTCCCGCGCGGCGCTGGAGCAGAGCATCCCGGAAATTGTCGCGCGCAGCCGCGAGCGCGGTCTCAGCGATGCCGAGGCGGTGGTGCTGATGTACCGCGACGCCCCGGAAAGCTAGACCGGCGGCGCCGGCGCCCCGCTTCTCGACAGATCCGGGCGTTAGATTTTTTTGCGCGGCAGGCGAGGAGGAAGCGATGAAGCAGACTTATACCGGCGGCTGCCATTGCGGCAAGGTGCGCTTCGACGTGGCGGCCGATATCGCCGAGGTCATGGGCTGCAACTGCTCGCGTTGCGGCAAGCTCGGCGCGCTCCTGGCCTTCGTTCCGGCAACGGATTTCGCGCTGAAGTCGGGCGACGGCGCCACCACGGAATATCGCTTCAACAAGCACGCCATCGCGCACATCTTCTGCGCCACCTGCGGCATCCAGAGCTTTGCCCGCGGCAAGCGGCCCGTCGACGGTCTCGACATGATCGCCGTCAATGTCCGCTGCCTCGACGGCGTCGAGCCGGACCAGTTCAAGGTGAAGCAGTTCGACGGCCGGAGCTTGTGACGATCAACGGGCGGCCGTGCTCTTCCCCCGGATGCGTTCGATGTCATCGATTATGAGTTGCTTGGAGCCGTTCGGCCGGTTGCGGAAGCCGGGAAAGTCGAAATCGTCGGGGACGCGGGCGCAATCGGCGAGCGCGGCCTCGTAGTCGCCCAGCCGGAAATAGCATTCGGCGCGATAGAGATAGTTCACCGCCCCGAAGAATTGATCGTGATCGAGTTCGGCGGAGCGGGAATAATCCGCGACGGCCTCGGCGTACCGTCCGAGTTCGAACAGGACCGTACCGCGCCCGTAGTAGGCATATTCGCGGTCCGGGACAAGCTCGACGAGCTTGTTGAAGCCAGCGAGCGCTTCGTTGAGCCGCCCCATTTGACGCAATGTTCCGCCTCGCCGCTGATAGCCGTGCGGTTGATCAGGTTGCTGACGGATAGCCTCATCGCACAATGCCAAGGCCCCCACGAAGTCTGCCGCGAGGCGAAGATCATGCAGCCGGTCAATGGACGCGGCTACGTCGTCCGGCGCGCGTTGCTCATCCAGAAAGTTCGGCCTTTCGTCTGCCATCGCCGGACCCCAATTCACCGTGAACCCGTCAGCAGGAGCAACCAAGAGGAGCAACGATTTCCCGATATTTCCGCGGCAAGAGCCCGCACATCCGCGGCACGACTTGCCAACATGAGGTTGGGAGTCTAGAACAAACAGGGAACTTTGTCAATCGAATAATTGCGTTTATCGCAATATTCCATTTCGATCGGGCTCGTCAAAGGTGGCGCATTTGCCTTGCGAGGCAGGCTGTCGGCTGTCGGAACGGGCCGGGCAGAGTGACAGTTCAGCCGCTCTCGCCTTCGCCGCCGAGAAAGCGCCGGCTCCAGGCGGCATAGTCGGCGTCGCGGGTGGCTTGCTTCATCAGTTCGCCGCCGGCCACGCCGGCGAGCTTGCCGGGCGGGGTGCCCTCGCGCAGCGCCTTGAGCGTGGCATAGGTCGCCTGCACCGCGGCCATGAACGGCTGGTGCCCCTGCAGCGCCACCCGCACGCCCTTGGCGGCAAGATAGGCGGTATCGCTGAGTTCCGGCCCGGTGCCGCCGAGGAAGATCGGGATGGCGACGGCGCTGGCGATGGCTTCGAGCTGGTCGCGCGTGCGCACGCCGACGAAGAACAGGGCGTCGACCCCGGCCTCCGCATAGGCCTTGGCGCGGGCCACCGTGTCGGCGATGTCGCTTACCTGGGGGGCGCTGGTGCGGCCGGCGATGATCAGGCTCGGGTCCTGCCGCCCGGCCAAAGCGGCGCGCATCTTGCCTACCCCCTCGGCGATGGAGACGAGACGGGTCTTGCCGAGCTCGCCGAAGGGTTGCGGCAGGTCGGTATCCTCGATGGTGAGCGCGGCGACCCCGGCGGTTTCCAGTTCCTCCACCGTCCGCTTGACGTTGAGCGCATTGCCGTAGCCGTGGTCGGCATCGACCAGCAGGGGCAGGTTGCCGGCGCGGCAGATGCGATAGGCCTGGGCGGCGAACTCGGTCAGCGAGAGCAGGATCAGGTCGGGTGCGCCGAGCACGGCGAGCGAGGCGACCGAGCCGGCGAACATGCCGAGCTCGAAGCCGAGATCCTCGGCGATGCGGGCCGAGATCGGATCGAACACCGATCCCGGGTGCAGGCAGCGCTCGCCCTGGATCAGGCGGCGGAAGCGTTCGCGTCGTGCGGTCCAATGCATAGGCCGAATCCCCGGTCAATCCGCTCGCCAGCACGCTAGCGACCGCGGCCGGCGGTCGCAAGTGTGACCGGCACTATCGACGGCTCTGTGGCATGATCGACGCCGACGACGACGGGGCAATGGGGACTTCGCATGGATCCGAAACAAGACGCGGAAGTTGCCTCCCGCCTGCTCGCCTATCTATCCCGCGCGTTCACGACGCCGGGCCTGGCCTATGCCGAGGCGCCTGCACGCATTCGTGGCGGCTTCGATGCGGCGATCTACGGCTTCCGCCTCGCCGCGCCGCCGCCGGCGCTCGATGGTCCGCTCATCCTGCGCCTCAACCATCCCGCGACCGATCCCCGGCGCGTGCGGCTCGAGACCGCCGTGCACAACGGTCTCGCCGCCCTCGGCTATCCGGCGCCGCGGGTCTTCGCCGCGGAAACCGACGCGGCGGCGCTCGGCAGTTCCTTCATCGTCATGGCCCGGTTGGCCGGCCACCCGCTTGCCCACGGCGTCGAAGGGATGGGCGCCGGCGAGGGGCTCATCGGCATGCTGCGCCTGATCGTCGGCTTGCCGGGGCTGCTCCGGCGCATCACCAACGACTGGGTCGAGATGCAGCTCCGCCTGCACGCGCTGCCGGTCGAGCCGGTGGAGGCGGCGCTGCAAGCCGACGGCATCGACCCCGCCTTCCTCGGCTTCGACGCCCAGTTCGAGCGGCTGCGCCGCCAGGTCGAGCATGCGGCGCTTTCCGGCCTGCTGCCCGGCGTGGCCTGGCTCGAGGCGCACCGCCCGCCCGAGCCGGCGCGCCGGGTGATCTGCCACGGCGATTTCC
>DATKQA010000386.1:0-3400 GCA_035523835.1 Candidatus Sulfotelmatobacter sp. | reverse complement strand
CAGGCGGTCGTCGGGATCGTAGAGAGCCAGGCCCTCCGGAATGAGCTCGATCGTATGCTGCAGCCGCGACGTGGCGCGGGTGATCGCCGCGCGCATCTCGCGCGCCTCGGTGATGTCGCTGGCGACGCCGCGATAGCCGAGAAAGCTGCCGTCGCCGTCATAACAGGGGCGGCCGCTCGAGCATATCCAGCGCTCGCCCTCGTCCGAGCCAAGCTGGCGGCGGTAGATGAAATCGCGGAACGCCCGCTGTTCCCCGAGGTCCTGGCGGTGGCGCTCGCGCGCCTCGGCGTCCTGCTCGCAGGTTATCAGGTCGAGGGGCGTGAGGCCGATGAAGGGGTTGCTGGCGCCGGCGTGGTCGGGCGCCGCGCGCCGCGACATGAAGGTAAAGCGATGATCGGGGCCGGTCTCCCAGAACCAGTCGCCGGCGGCTTCGGCGAAGTCGCGCAAGCGCTGCTCGCTCAGGACCAGTTGCGCGGCGGCGGCCTGCGCCCGGTACCACAGCAGGCTGACGCCGAGCGCGAGCGCCAGCCCGCAAAACAGGCCGGCGAGGCCGGCGATGTCGCGCCAGGCGGCGGAGTTGCGGACGATCGGGCTGACGGCGAGCAGATACCAGGCCGCCGCGTAGATCGTCGCGAAGGCAGCGAAAGCCAGGGTCGGCAGCAATGCGGACCGCGCATGTTTGCGGCTTACCATAAGCAGGCAGCCCCTTTTTGGCTTATTCTTGTGCAGCGCAGGGTGGTTGTAGTCGCGCCATGTTGCAAAATGGTTAACGCACAGCCCGGCGGGCCGGCTAGGTCGATGCCGGAAAGCGCTGCATCCGGTTGGACTTAACCTGCGTATGCTAAGTAGATGTCAGCGCGGCGGAGTTCGGCCATGCGGGTTCTCGGGCACGTTTCCTTCGTTCTCTGGCTGCTCGCTTGCGGGTTTGGCGGCATCGCCGCGCAGGCTGGCGACGGTGTGCCCGCCGGCCCTGGCCAAGCGGATCAGGCCGCCATTCGCCAGGTGATCGAACGGCAGCTCGATGCCTTTCGGCGCGATGACGGCGCCGCCGCCTTCGCCTTCGCGGCGCCCGGCATCAAGGCCCTGTTCGGCAACCCCGAAAACTTCATGGCCATGGTAAGGAGCGGCTATCAACCACTTTATCGTCCGAAGGGATTTTCCTTCGAGCCGCTCACGGAACAGGACGGCATGATGGTGCAACGCCTGCGCGTCGTCGGTGCGGACGGCAAGGCGCATTTGGCGCTCTATACGATGGAGCGGCAAGCCGACGGGCGCTGGCTGATCGCCGGCTGCGTGCTGCTCGACCTGCCCGAAGAAAGCGTATGACGGCGACGGGCGCCCGGGCTGATCCGAACCGCCTGGCGCTGCGTAGGAATGTAGTGGGATGCCTGTCGCCGCGAAGCGGCTGGGCAGGGCGCCGGCCGGATGCGGCTGCGGGCGTCGCCGCGGCGCCGTAGGGATCTTGACGTAATGCTGCAACCGAACGCTGTAAGTACCGATCTGCGGCCGATGCATCACCTGACCCAGGAGTTACTGGTCGACTATGCCAGTGGCGCCCTGACCGAAGCTTCGGCAACCCTGGTGGCGAGCCATCTGGTGTTATGTCCGGCGTGCCGCCGCGAACTGGCGGGGATCGAGGCGCTCGGCGGCGCCCTGCTCGACGAGGCGCCGCCCGCGGCGCTCTCGGCGCAGGCTTTCGATGCGGTCATGCGCAAGCTTGATGAGCCGGCCGCGACCGAGCCGCCGACAGGCGCGGATATCCCCGGCCTGCCGCGGCCGCTGGCGCGCCATGTCGGCAAGCCGATCGAGGCCCTGGCCTGGCGGCGGATGCTTCCCGGCCTGCTATATTTCCCGCTGCCTCTGCAAGGCGCGGCGAAGTCCTACTTGTTGCGCATCAAGCCCGGCCGGGCCATGCCGCGGCATAGCCACGGCGGCAACGAGATGACCCTGGTCCTGCGCGGCAGCTACACCGATCGGTTGGGCGAATTTCGTCCCGGCGACGTGGCGATCGTCGATGCCGCCATCGACCACAGGCCGGTCGCCGGCCACGACGGGGACTGCATCTGTCTGGCGGTGACGGAGGCGCCGCTCGTATTGACCGGTCCGGTCGGCCGTCTGTTCCGACCCTTCGTCCGCTTCTGAAGCACGTCGGCGGCGACCGACGGCGGCCACTCGCCGAGGTCCGCATCTCGCCTTTTTGTGGTGCCGGCATTAACCACGATTCCCGCAATGCGTGCGGAAATGAGCTTCATTCTTCTACTGCTGGATGCCATAATCTGAAAAAGCTTCGTCGCCACGACGGCGGGCAGGGTTGGGGATTGGTCAATGAATGCCGCTGACAGGACTGTCGCCGTCGCCGCGACAGCCGTGACGCCGTACCGCTATTTTCAGCTCGGCGTGGGCGTCATCTGCATGGTGATGATCGCCAATCTGCAGTACGGCTGGAACCTGTTCGTCAACCCGATCGACGAGCAATACCATTGGGGCCGCGCCAGCATCCAGTGGGCCTTCAGCATCTTCGTCTTCACCGAAACCTGGCTGGTGCCGGTGGAGGGCTGGTTCGTGGATCGTTTCGGGCCCGCTCTGGTGGTGGCGCTCGGCGGCATACTGGTCGCCATCGCGTGGGTCATCGATTCGCTTGCCGATTCACTCGCCATCCTCTACGTCGCCGCGGTGCTCTCCGGCATCGGCGCCGGCGCGGTCTACGGCACCTGTGTCGGCAATGCCCTGAAATGGTTTGCCGACCGCCGCGGCTTCGCCTCCGGTCTCACCGCCGCGGGATTTGGCGCCGGCGCCGCGGCGACGGTGGTCCCGGTGCGCGAATTCATCGCCGCCTACGGCTACCAGTCGGCATTCTTCTGGTTCGGCATCGGCCAGGGCCTGTTGATCCTGGTCCTGTCCTGCCTGCTCAAGGCGCCGGCGCCCGGCCAGGCCACGGCGTCGAGGCCGGCCAGGCTGCACCAGTCCAGCCGCAGTCACACGCCGCGCGAGATGCTGCGCATGCCGCTGTTCTGGGTGCTCTATGTCATGTTCGTGCTGGTGGCGGCGCCAGGCCTGGCGCTGACCGCGCAGCTCGCCTCGGTGGCGGCGGATTTCGGCGTCGCCAACCGGCCGGTCGCCGTTCTCGGCATGGCCGGCACGGCGCTGACCCTGGCACTCTTCATCGACAATATCCTGAACGGCCTGGCGCGCCCCTGTTTCGGCTGGGTCTCCGATCACATCGGCCGCGAACCGACCATGTTCATGGTCTTCGGCATCGGCGCCGTCGGCATCTGGTCGCTCGGCGCCTTCGGCCGCGAGCCGGTGATGTTCGTGCTGTTGAGCGCACTGGTCTATTTCACCTGGGGCGAGATCTACAGCCTGTTTCCCGCCACCTGCACCGATGCTTTCGGCGCCGGCT
>DATKQA010000385.1:0-2369 GCA_035523835.1 Candidatus Sulfotelmatobacter sp. | reverse complement strand
GGCCGGGCAAACTGACCATGACCTTCGCCCCGGCAGGCGGCGGCGAGCCGATGACCTACGAGGTCTTCGACTTCCCCGGCGGCGGCGTCGCCATGTCGATGTACAATCTGGACGATTCGATCCGCGGCTTCGCGCAGTCCTGCCTCAACTACGGCCTCACGCGCGGCTTCCCGGTCTATCTCTCGACCAAGAACACCATCCTCAAGGCCTATGATGGCCGCTTCAAGGATATTTTCCAAGAAGTGTACGAGAAGGAATTCGCCGCCAAGTTCAAGGCCGCCGGCATCGCCTACGAGCATCGGCTGATCGACGACATGGTGGCCGCCGCGCTGAAATGGACCGGCAAGTTCGTCTGGGCCTGCAAGAATTACGACGGCGACGTGCAGTCCGACACGGTGGCGCAGGGCTTCGGCTCGCTCGGCCTGATGACCTCGGTGCTGATGACGCCCGACGGCAAGACGGTCGAGGCGGAAGCGGCGCACGGCACGGTGACGCGGCACTATCGCGACCACCAGGCGGGCAAGGAGACCTCGACCAACCCGATCGCCTCGATCTTCGCCTGGACCGGCGGCCTCAAGCATCGCGCCAAGCTCGACGGCAACGACGCGCTCGGCCGTTTCGCCGAGACCCTGGAGAAGGTCTGCGTGCAGACCGTCGAAGGCGGCGCCATGACCAAGGATCTGGCCATCCTCATCGGGCCGAACCAGCCCTGGCTCTCGACCACCAAGTTCCTCGACGCCATCGACGGCAACCTGAAGCAGGCGATGGCGGCCTGATGTAGCCGGGCTCAACCGGGCTTCGACGGCTCATTGGGACCGAGGCGGCTCTCGGCGACGCGCTGGATCGCCTCGCGCAAATCGGGGTGCTGCGCCGTGAGCTGGCGGAAATCGCCGACGTCGAGCGCCAGCAACTGGCACTCGGTCAGGGTGGTGACGGTCGCCGTGCGCGTCACGTCCTTGATCAGGGCGATCTCGCCGAAATACTGCCCCTTGCCGAGGCGCACCGGCGTCGGCAGCACGTCGACCTCGACCTCGCCCGACATGATGAAGAACATGGCGTCGGCCGGCTCGCCGCGGCGCACCACCACCTGGTGCTCCGGCACCACCTGGGTCTTGAGCAGGCGGGCGATGCCGGCGATGCGCGTCGCGTCGAGACTGGCGAACAGCGGCACCTTGGCCACCGTGTGCCAGGTGACGACGAAATCGCGCCGGCGGATCTCGGCGGCGAAGCCGGTGGCGAGGATGCCGGCCGGCACGGCGAACATGGCGATGCCGAGCAGCATGGTGAAGCCGCCGAACACCTTGCCGAGCGGCGTCGCCGGCGTCATGTCGCCGTAACCGACCGTGGACATGGTGACGATCGCCCACCACATGGTCGCCGGAATGCTGGAAAAGGTCTGCGGCTGCGCGTGCCGTTCGAGCATGTACATGATGCCGGAAACCAGCACCAGCAACACCAGCATCACCATCAGGCCGGCCAGCAGCGAGCGGCCTTCGTTGCGGAACACGGCGGCGACCAGCGGCAGCGCGGTGGTGTAGCGCGCCGCCTTGAGCAGCGCCAGCAGCATGGCCAGATCGACGAAGTCGAGGCTGAGCGGCAGCACGACGCCGATCCACAGCGGCAGGATCACCAGGAGGTCGATGATACCGAGAAAGGAATGCAGGTAACGCCAGCGCGGCGGCCACGGCCGCTCCTTGCCGGTCGGATCGCCTTCCGGCGCGATCCAGATGCGGCCGAGATATTCGAAGCTGAAGATGGCGGCAGCGGCGCGCATCAGGCCGGCGAAGACCCGCTGCTGCGGCTCGCCGAGATCGGGCAGGGTGACCAGCGCCGCGGCGGCGACGCCGACGACGATGCTGGCGATCAGGATGGCGGAAATGGTGCTGCGCACCGGCGAGCGCAACTCATGCTCGGCCAGGACGTCGTAGACCCGCGACCGCCAGGTCTCGCGCATGCCCTATGTCGCCCCGCTTCCCGCCCGCTCAGGCTGCCTTGGTCCGCTCCGCCAGCGCTCTGCCGATCGCCTCCAGCGCCGCATCGGCCTTGTCGCCGTCGGGACCGCCGGCCTGGGCGAATTCCGAGCGGCCGCCGCCGCCCTTGCCGCCGAGTTCGGCCGCGCCGACCCGCACCAGATCGACGGCGCTGCACCGCCCGGCCAGGTCGTCGCTGACCGCCACTACGAGCGCCGCCTTGCCCTCGTTCACCGCCACCAGAGCGACGACCCCCGAGCCGAGACCGGCCTTCATGGCGTCGGCCATGCCGCGCAGGTCCTTGGCCGGCACGCCGTCGACCTGCCGCGCGGCGTAGCGCAGGCCGCCGATGTCGCGCACCTCCGGCCCGGCGCCGCCCCCGGCCGCCATCTTGCGCCG
>DATKQA010000384.1:0-6857 GCA_035523835.1 Candidatus Sulfotelmatobacter sp. | reverse complement strand
CCAGAGTTCGACCGCCGCGTCGATGCTCTTGGTATGGCAGGCGAACAGGAAAGCCTGCCGGCCGCCCGAGCAGGTGCCGAATACGCCGACCTTGCCATTGTGATAGGGCTGCGCCCGCAGCCACGCCACGGCACCTTCGGTATCGCCGATGACCTGCGCGTCGGGAACGCCTCCCTCGGCACGCACCTTGGCGGCGACGTCGTCCGGCTTGCCCGGTCCGGCGCGGTGATAGAGGTTATGGCTGATCGCGGCATAACCGTGATGGGCGAATTTGCGCGTCGTCTCGCGGTACCATTCGTCCCAGCCTGGCGCATGGTGCAGCAGCACCATGCCGGGAAACGGGCCGGGGCCGAGCGGCCGAGCCGCGTAGGCCGAGATCGGCTCGTTTTTGTCGCCGTTGATGGCGATGGTCTCCGCGATCATGCCTTCGTAGCTCATGGTTTCCTCCCGTTGCGGATCGCAAAAGTGACATTGGCCGCCGTTTGCGCCATCATCTCGCCTTCGAGCGGCCGGCGCAACCAGGGGCCGCGATCGGTGCTCTCCGGAGGAAGCCATGACCTACGATCTCGTCATCAGGAACGGCACGGTGGTCGACGGCACGGGCGCGAAACGCTACCGGGCCGATGTCGCCGTTGCTGCCGGCAGGGTGGCCGAAATCGGCAAGGTGACGGAAGGCGCCAAACGCACCATCGACGCCGACGGCCTGATCGTGGCGCCGGGCTTCGTCGATCCGCACACGCACTATGACGCGCAGATATGCTGGGACGGCGCGGTCACGCCCTCATCCTGGCACGGGGTCACCAGCGTGGTGATGGGCAATTGCGGCGTCGGCATCGCCCCGTGCAAGCCGGCGGCGCGCGAGATCGCCATGCGCGACCTGGTGAACGTGGAAGGAATTCCCTTCGAGGTGCTCAACCAGGGCATCACCTGGGATTGGCGGACCTTTCCGCAATTCATGGACGCCGCGGCCCGGCGCAACCCGGCGCTCAACCTGGCCTTCATCGCGCCGCTGACGCCCTTCCGCCACTATGTGATGGGCGAGGCTTCGATGGAGCGGTCCGCCAATGCCGAGGAAACCGCCGCGATCGCTGCACTGCTCGGCGAGGCCATCGACGCCGGCGCGCTGGGCTTTTCGTCGACGACACTCAACCAGCACATGGGCTTCGAAGGCAAGCCGCTCGCCTGCCGCAATGCAAGCCGCGAGGAGCTGAAGGCTTATGCCAATGTGCTGAAGGCGCGCGGCAAAGGCGCGATCGAGATCGCGCTGACGCGCCAGGTCGGCGTTCTGGAGGAGGACCAGTGCGGGCTATTGGACTTCCTGCTGACCGAGAGCGGCCGGCCGGTGACCTTCATTGCACTCTTCGACCGCGATGACATCTCCGAGGCGGTACGCGATACCCTGCGCCGCGCTGCGCCGATGATCGCCAAGGGCGCCCGGCCGCAGAGTTCGCCGCTGCCGCTGACGCGAGAAATCAATATGCGCAATCCCTTCGCCCTGGCCGCCTTCCCGTCCTGGAAACGAGTATTCGCCGATACCTCGCCGGAAGCGCAGCGCGCCGTCTATGCCGACCCGGTCTTCCGCGACCAGTTCCGCCACGACCTGAGGAACCCGACCGGCTTCAGCAAATGGGACCGCATCGTGGTGCATGACGTGCGCGATCCTGCCCTCAAATACCTCGAGGGCAAGTCGGTCGCTGACATCAGCCTGGAGCAGGGCAAGGATCCGGTCGATGCCTTCCTCGATACCGTGCTTGCCGACGATCTCGACGTCGAATTGACCATGGCCTCGTGGAACTCGCGCGAAGATAGGATGCGCGAGCTGCTGAACAACCCCGCCATCCTGATGGCGCTCGGCGACGGCGGCGCGCACGTCGACATGCTCTGTGATTCCGGCTATCCGACCTATCTGCTCGGCACCTGGGTGCGTGAGAAGGAGGCGATCACCCTTGAAGAGGGGGTGCGCAAACTGACCTCCGACCCGGCCGACCTGTTCGGTCTCGGCGACCGCGGCCGCCTGGTCAAGGGCGCGCCGGCGGACGTGGCGATCTTCGATGCCGCTCGCATCGGCTCCAGCAACCGGGGCGAGCGTCGCTACGATCTGCCCGGCGGCGCCAAGCGCATGGTGATGCCGTCGCGGGGTGTCGAATATACGCTGGTGAACGGCGCGGTCACCTGGGAGCAGGGCCGGCTCACCGAAGCCAAGGCCGGCAAGGTGCTGCGCGGCTAGCCGAATCAGTCGGACAACGGCAATGGCGCGCGGCGCGGACATTCTTGTCATCAACCCGAACTCGAACGCGGCGGTGACGGCCGGCATCGACGCGGCCCTGGCGCCGCTCCGTTTTGCCAACGGCCCGGCGATCCGCTGCGCCACCCTGGAAGGCGCTCCCTTCGGCATCGAAAGCCAAAAGGACGTCGAGGAAACCGTGCTGCCACTGCGCCGCATGGTGGAGAGCGACAACCGGGCGGCTGCTTTCATCATCGCCTGCTACAGCGATCCCGGCCTGCATGCCTGCCGCGAGGCGACGCAGCGCCCGGTTTTCGGCATCGCCGAATGCGCCGTGCTGACGGCGCTCGCCCGCGGCGAGCGTTTCGGCGTCATCGCCATCGCCGCCCGGTCCGTTCGCCGCCATCTCCGCTATCTCCGCCAGATGGGCCTCGCCGAGCGCCTGGCCGGTGAAAGGCCGCTGGAAATGAGCGTCGCAGAAAGCGCCTCCGGCGAAGGCACGCTCGCCCGCATGATCGAGGTCGGCCGCGACCTCACGGCCGGGGACGGCGCCGACGTGGTGATCATGGGCTGCGCCGGCATGGCCCGCCATCGCCATGCGCTAGAGGCGGCATTGGCCGTGCCGGTGATCGATCCGACCCAGGCCGCCGTGGCCATGGCGATCGGCGCGGTGCGGACGGCGACCGCCTGATCCTTCCTGGCCTGGCTATGGCTTCGGCGGCGTCGCGGCTGTCTGCCCGGTGATGCGGCCGTAGTGCTCGATCCGCCGATGCCGGGCAAAGTCGAAGATCGTCGTCTTGCCGAAGACCGTCGCGTCGAGGTCGCAGGCATGAACGACCAGCTCGTCATCCTCCGTTCGCCCCTCGGCGGCGATCTCGCCGTTGGGATCGACGATCACGGTCCCGCCCATGAGGTGATGACCGTCTTCCGTACCGGCCTTGGCGACGGCCACCACCCAGGTCGAGTTCTGATAGGCCCCGGCCTGCAGCGACAAGCGATGATGGAACTGGCGCTGGGTCGGACCTTCGACGTTCCGCTGTGAATTGACCGAAGGCGTATTGAAGCCCAGCACGATCATTTCGACCCCCTGCAAGCCCATGACCCGATAGGTTTCCGGCCAACGGCGGTCATTGCAGATGCACATGCCGACGATGCCGCCAGCCATCCGCCAGACCGGAAAGCCAAGATCGCCCGGCTCGAAATAGCGCTTCTCCAGGTGCTGGTGCGTGCGCTCGGGATCGTATTCGGCATGGCCCGGCAGGTGCACCTTGCGGTATTTGCCGACGATCGCGCCGGTCTTGTCGACCAGGATCGCGGTATTGAAGTGCCGGCCTTCCGACGTCAGTTCGGCATAGCCGAAGCTCATGGCCATGCCGCGCGCCCTGGCTTCGTCGAAGAGCGGCCGGGTCGCCGGCCCCGGCATCTCGCGCTCGAACCAGATGTCGGCCTCCGCCCGGTCCCCGCTGTACCAGCGCGGGAAGAAGGTGGTCAGCGCCAGCTCCGGATAGACGATGAGGTCGCAGCCCTGCGCCGCCGCCTGCCGGAGCAGGACCAGCATGCGCGCGACCACGGCCTGCCGCGTCTCCGCCCGTTGAATGGGTCCGAGCTGGGCGGCGGCAACCTTGATCACGCGCATCGATCGTCTCCGGGCTGGGGGATCAGTGGCGGCAGCCTGCGCCTCCCTTGCCGATGCGGTCAATACCGGGGCACAATCGCGCGACGAAGCCGGCAGCAAGCGAGCCGATGGAATGAGCGCGTTCGACCTCGTCATCAGAAACGGCACGGTGGTGACCGCGACCGACCGCATGGACTGCGATATCGGCGTGAGCGGCGGCAAGATCGCCGCTCTCGGCAAGACGCTCGGCATCGCGACGAAAGAGATCGATGCAACCGGCCGCCTGGTGCTGCCCGGCGGCATCGACAGCCACGTTCACATCGAGCAGCAATCGAGCATGGGGATCGAAACCGCCGACGATTTCTACTCCGGCTCGGTTGCCGCCGCCTTTGGCGGCACTACGACCATGATCCCCTTCGCGGTGCAGGAGCGCGGGCGCCCGCTTCGCGCCAGCATCAATGACTATCACGCCTTGGCAACGCCAAAATCCGTTATCGACTATGCCTTTCACCTGATCATCCTCGACCCGAACGAGCAGGTGCTGGGCCAGGAGCTGCCCGCCCTGATCAAGGACGGCTATACCTCGTTCAAGGTCTACATGACCTACGAACGCCTGCGCCTCAACGACCACCAGCTTCTCTCGGTCCTGGCGCTGGCGCGCCGGCACGGCGCCATGGCGATGGTGCATGCGGAAAACCACGAGATCATCCGCTGGTTGACCGAAAGGCTGCTCGCCTCGGGCAATACCGCGCCGCTCTTCCATGCGGTCAGCCATCCGCGCATCGCCGAGGCGGAGGCGACCGACCGCGTGTTGCGCCTGTCGGAATTCCTGGATGTGCCGCTATTGATCGTGCACATGTCCGAGGTTTCCGCGATCTCTGCCGTCAGGACGGCACAGACGCGCGGGCTTCGCGTCTACGGCGAAACCTGCCCGCAATATCTCTTCCTCACCGCGGACGATCTCGATCGCGGCGGGATGGAGGGTGCCAAGTTCTGTTGCAGCCCCCCGCCACGCGACGCCGAGGCGCAGCAGGCGGTTTGGACGGGCCTGCGCAACGGCACGTTCCAGGTATTCTCCTCCGATCATGCGCCCTATCGTTTCGATGCAGGCGGCAAGCTGCCGAAAGGCGCCGCCACCCGTTTTTCCGAGGTGGCGAACGGCGTCCCCGGCATCGAGCTGCGCCTGCCCTTGCTGTTTTCTGAAGGTGTGCAGCGGGGACGCATCGACCTCAACCAGTTCGTCGCCCTGACCGCGACCAACCATGCCAAGCTCTATGGCCTCTATCCCCGCAAGGGAACCATCGCCATCGGCAGCGACGCCGATCTCGCGCTATGGAACCCCGCGCGCGAAGTCACTGTCAGCGCCAGCATGCTGCACGACCGGGTCGGCTATACGCCCTACGAGGGGCGCAAGCTGACGGGCTGGCCGGAAACCGTCCTCTGCCGCGGCCAAGTCGTCGTTTCCGACGGCGTGCTGAGAACGGGCCGCGGCAGCGGCGAGTTCCTGCCCTGCGGCCTGCCCGAGCCGGCGCGGCCGCTCGGCCGCCAACTGCCGGAAATGGCCCTGCTGGAGCGGCGCGGCACGCCGCTCGCCTGATCAGCGATCAGCTAGACTGCGGCCCTGTCGCCGCTCGCCATCGGTGCTTTGCCGGCCGGCGCCGGTCCGGAGGCAAGAGTGATGCCGGCGTAACCCTTGGCTGCGACATCGTTGATGCGCGAGACATATTTCGGGGCGCCACCGTTATAGACGAAGTAGCGAATCTTACCCTGCTCGTGGCCGTCGACGTTCGAGTTGTAGCCGGTGAACCACGACTTGGCCTTCCGCATCAGCATCATCGCGTACATGCTGGTGACATGGGCGGTCCATTGGGCTTCCGCCTCGGCCGTCGCCTCGAAACGGGTGCCGCCGCGTGCACGGACGTGTTTCAGAAACTCGGTACACCAATTGACGCCGGTCTCGATGCCGCGCGGATAGTTGGTCGAGGCCGAACCGCTCTGCGGCCCCGCCGGCATCAAGAGGTTCGGAAAACCGTGAATGAGCATGCCGAGGAAGGTGGATGGCCCGTCGTTCCACTTGTCGCGCAGGCGCTCGCCGCCACTGCCGCGGATATCGATATGGTCGTAAGCGCCGGTGATCGCGTCGAAGCCCGTGGCATAGACGATGATGTCGAACTCGTACTCGCGCTTGCTGGTTTTCAAGCCAGTCGCGGTGATCCGCTCGACCGGCGTTTCGCTGATGTCGACGAGGTGCACGTTGGGCCGGTTGTAGGCCTCAAAATAGTTGGTTTCCATCGGCACCCGCTGCACGCCGAAACCGTGATCGCGCGGGATCAGCTTCTCGGCGACCGCCGGGTCCTTCACCCGCTGGCGGATGCGATCGGCGATATAGGCGGAGAATTCGGCGTTGGCCGCTTCGTCGGTGAAGATCTCGCGGAAATTCCGGAGCCAGATGGCGAAGCCGGGCTGGCCGTAGAGCCGGTCCCAGAGCGCCACCCGTTCCTCTCGCGAAAGCTCGTAAAAGCCGCGCCGGTCGGGTTCGTGCTCGAAGCCGCCCGGCGTGCGCGAGCAGGTAGCGAAGATCTCGTCATAGCGCGCGCGGATGTCGGCCATTTCCTGCGCGGAGATCGGCCCGTTGTTCAGCGGCGCGCTCCAGTTCGGCCGGCGCTGGAAAACGGTGAGGTCGCCGACCTTGTCGGCAATTTCGCCGATCACCTGGATGCCGGTCGCGCCGGTGCCGATGACGGCGACCTTCTTGCCGGCCAGTTCGACCGGCTCATGCGGCCAATAGAAGGTATGAAACGAGCGACCCTTGAAGGCGTCGAGCCCCGGAATTCGCGGCAGGGTCGGTATCGAGAGCAGGCCGACCCCCATGATGACGAAGCGGCAGGTCAGCGCGCGGCCATCGGCGAGTCTGAGGCGCCAGAGATCGTCAGTCTCGTCGAAGTGCATCGCCTCGACCCGGCAATTGAACTGCATGTGCCGGCGCAGGTCGAACTTGTCCGCGACATGGTTGAGATA
>DATKQA010000383.1:0-2278 GCA_035523835.1 Candidatus Sulfotelmatobacter sp. | reverse complement strand
CGCGGTTGGACCAGACCGGCTCGGTGCCGCCGTAGAACAGGCCCTTGGCATGGCGATACTGGCCGCTGCCCGCTTTGAGGTCCGCGCCGCGGCCGTGCCGCTGTACCAGGCCGCGCAGCGCGCCGTCGAGCGCCGCGACCGCCGCATCGTTCCAGGTCGCCGGCAGCATCGCATCGGCCACCTCGTCGTACAGCGGATTTTCCGGATGCACTTTGCCATGGTCGATGAAGTTGCGGTTGACGTCGACATTGTCCTCGTTGACCCGCCTGAGCCAGGCGAAGCCATAAGGATTGAGCGCGTGGATCAGCAGCACGCCGACGCCCGGCGGCAGCGGCGCATGCCGGCGCAGCCAGCCGACCTGCGCCGCCGAGCCGCAGAAGCCTTCGACGCCGTGGGTGCCGGAAACCGCCACCAGCACCGCCGCGGCGTCGGCCGGACCGAGCGCCGCGACCTCGGTCGAGAGCGCCAGGCCCTGCGGCCCGCGGGCCGGATTGTCGAAACTTTCGAGGCGCGCGCCGGCGGTCTTGGCGGCGGCGAGGAACTTGGCGCGCGCCTCGGCGAAATCGGCGCTGAACAGGTTGCGCGCCGCGCTCATCCGTCGCCCAGGCGGCGGAGCGCCATGCGGCTGACCGCTTCGGCACGGCGCCAGACCTGCTCCTTCCACTCGTCGGTATCGGGATAGAAGGCGCGGCGGATCTCGCGCTTGATCTGCTGGCCGAGCGGCGAAGCCGGCTCGCCGCGCAGGTGCAGCCAATTGTCGGCCCGCAATGCGCCGAGCACTTCACTCACCGGGAAAGTGCCGTATTCAATGGCGATCGAAGTCAGCTCCGTCTCCGGCAGGATCGTCTCCAGGCTCCCGGCGATGAAGCCTTCGACCGGCGCCGAGACCGAACTCGCGTCCCAGGGCGAGGTCACCTCGCCGAACCATTCGGCCGAACGCTTGTGGCCGGCGGAATTGGTCGGATGGGTGCAGATCAGTTCGCCGACGCCGGATGGACCGAGGCCGGTGTGATAGTCGATGAAGGCGACCCGCCGGCGCCCCCGGCAATAACGCCGGGCGATCTCGAGAATGGTGTTGTGCGACCAGGTCGGCGCCTGACCGCCATAGAACAGGCCGTCGGCATGATCGTACTGGCCACCGGACACCGCGGCCTGGAACGCCGCCATGCCGTGTTCCTGGATGAATTGCTGCAAGTCGCGATCGGCCTGGTCCCGTGCCCGACCGTTCCAGTCGGCCGGCAACAGGAAAGCATGGATCGCGTCGTAGGCCGCGTTCTTCGGCCGCGGCTTGCCGTGATCGACGAAATTGCGATTGAGATCGACGTTGTCCTCGGTGACGCGGCGCACCCAGGCAAAACCATAGGGATTGATGGCATGCACAGCGAGCACGGCGACGCCGCGCGGCAGGCCGGCGAAGAGGCCGCCGCGGAAGCTGCCGACCTGGATGCCGGAGCCGCAGAAACCCTCGACCCCGTGCGTGCCGGAACAGGTGAAGAGCACGTCTTTCGCATCGTCGGGGCCGAGCCAGGCGGCGTCGGTGTAAAGCATCTCGCCGGCCGGACCCGCCTGCGGGTTGCGGAAACTTTGCAGGGCCGCGCCGGCGGCGCCCGACGCCGCAAGAAACTTCTCGCGGCCCTCGGCATAGGTCGCGGAAAACCAGCTCGTCACGCGCATCGGCAATTCCTCAACCCCGGCAATCGCGAACGGCGCTTAAAATAACGGCCCCGGCGCCTGCGGCACAAGCGCCAGGGCCGTTTTCGTGACGGCGGTCAGTTGTATTTGCGAAGTTCCAGCCGGCCGATTTGGTTGCGATGCACCTCGTCCGGCCCGTCGGCGATACGCAAGGTCCGCGCATGGGCATAGGCATTGGCCAGGCCGAAGTCCTCGCTGACGCCGCCGGCGCCGTGCGCCTGGATCGCCCAGTCGATCACCTGGCACAGCATGTTCGGCACCGCCACCTTGATCATGGCGATCTCCGCCCGTGCCACCTTGTTGCCCACCGTGTCCATCATATAGGCCGCCTTCAGCACCAGCAGGCGGGCCTGCTCGATGCCGATGCGCGCCTCGGCGATGCGCTCCAAGGTCACCGTCTGCTCGGCGATCGGCCGGCCGAAGGCGACGCGCGCCTTGACCCGCTTGCACATCTTCTCCAAGGCCCGTTCCGCCTGGCCGATGGCCCGCATGCAGTGATGGATGCGACCCGGCCCGAGGCGGCCTTGCGCGATCTCGAAGCCGCGCCCCTCGCCCAGCAGGATGTTGCCGACCGGCACCTTGACGT
>DATKQA010000382.1:0-8953 GCA_035523835.1 Candidatus Sulfotelmatobacter sp. | reverse complement strand
CCTTGACCACCGGCACGTCGGGCAGCTCGGGGTCGGCCAGGATGTGCTCGACGCCGGCGCCGGTGGAGAAGATCGCCTTGAGATTGGGAAAACGCCGGAGCAGGCCGGGCGGCGGCTGCCACACGAGCGCGAACGCGACCTTGTCCGGCTCCGGCACGTCGGGCCAGACGCGGCAGGCAAGGTCGGGCAGGTGGCGGCGCAGCGCGCCGAGCCAGACCTGCGGTGGATGGCTCGGCGAGGCGAAGACCAGCATGGCTCAGGTCCTGACCGCGCCGCCGCCGACGGCTTCGAGATCGAAGGCCGCGGCCATCAGCGCCCGTGTATAGGCGGTTTCCGGCTGCTCGAAGATCTTGGCCGCGGCGCCCTGCTCCACGACCTTGCCGGCCTGCATGACGATGACCTCGTCGGCCAGCGCGCGGATGACGCGGAGATCGTGGCTGATGAAGAGATAGGCGAGGTTGTGCCTCGCCTGCAAGTCGCGCAGCAGATCGACGATCTGCGCCTGCACCGACATGTCCAATGCCGAGGTCGGCTCGTCCAGCACCACGAGGCGCGGCTTCAGCACCATGGCCCGGGCGATGGCGACGCGCTGGCGCTGGCCGCCGGAGAATTCGTGCGGATAGCGGTCCTGCGCCGCCGGGTCGAGGCCAACCTCGGCCAGCGCCGCGCCGATCACCTGGCGCCGCTGCAACCGGTCGCCGCCGAGGCCGTGCACGCGCAGGCCCTCCTCGACGATCTGACCGATGGACAGGCGCGGCGACAGGCTGGCGAAGGGATCCTGGAAGACGATCTGCATCTCGCGCCGGAGCGGACGCAGCGCCGACCAGCGCGCGCCCGGGATGTCGCGTCCGGAAAAACGAATCGGTCCCTGGCTGCGAATCAGGCGGAGCAGCGCGTAGCCGAGGGTCGATTTGCCCGAGCCGGATTCGCCGACCACGCCAAGGGTGCGGCCTTCGCCGAGGCGGAGTGAGACGCCGTCGACCGCCTTGACATGATCGACCGTGCGCTTGAACAGGCCGCGCTTGACGGGGAACCAGACCTTGAGGCCGTCGCTGGCGATGATCTCCGGCGGATTGCCGCTGCGCGCCGGCGGCCGGCCCTTCGGCTCCGCCGCGAGCAGCCGGCGTGTATAGGCATGGTGCGGTGCGGCGAAGACCTCGGCGACGCGGCCGGCTTCGACGATCTCGCCCCCGGTCATGACGCAGACGCGCTCGGCCATCTTGCGCACGATGCCGAGATCGTGGGTGATCAGCAGCAGCGCCATGCCGAGACGCTGCTGCAGGTCGCGCAGCAGGCGCAGGATCTGCGCCTGGATGGTGACGTCGAGCGCCGTGGTCGGCTCGTCGGCGATGAGCAGATCGGGTTCGTTGGCCAGCGCCATGGCGATCATCACCCGCTGGCGCTGGCCGCCGGAAAGCTGATGCGGCAGCGCATCGAGCCGCTTTTCCGCCTCCGGCAGACCGACCAGGTGCAGCAGTTCGAGCGTGCGGACGCGCGCCGCGGTGCGGCCAAGGCCCTTGTGCACCCTCAGCACTTCGTTCACCTGCCGCTCGATCGAATGCAGCGGGTTGAGCGAGGTCATGGGTTCCTGGAACACCATGGAGATGCGGTTGCCGCGGATGCCGCGCAGCACGCGCTCGCCGGCGCCGAGCATTTCCGTGCCGCGGACCTTGATCGACCCGCTGGGATGCGCGGCGATCGGATAGGGCAGGAGCTGCAGGATGGAGAGGGCCGTCACCGATTTGCCGGAACCGGATTCGCCGACCAAAGCCAGCGTCTCGCCGCGGTCGATGCGGAAGGAGACGTGCTTCACGGCGGCGAAGTCGGCGCCCTCGACGCGGAAATTGACCGAGAGATCGGCGACCTCGAGAAGGGGTTCGGCCGTCATCGGAAGGTCTTGCGCGGATCGAAGGCGTCGCGCACCGCCTCGCCGATGAAGATAAGCAGGCTCAGCATGATGGCCAGCACCAGGAAGGCGGTGATGCCGAGCCAGGGCGCCTGCAGGTTGGCCTTGCCCTGGGCCAGCAGCTCGCCGAGCGAGGGCGACCCGGGCGGCAGGCCGAAGCCGAGGAAGTCGAGCGAGGTCAGGGTGGTGATGGAGCCGTTCAGGATGAAGGGCATGAAGGTCAGGGTCGCCACCATGGCGTTCGGCAGGAGATGGCGCACAATGATGGTGAAATTGCCGACGCCGAGCGCGCGCGCGGCGCGCACATAGTCGAAGTTGCGGGCGCGCAGGAATTCCGCCCGCACCAGACCGACGAGCTGCATCCAGCTAAACAGCAGCATGATGCCGAGCAGCCACCAGAAGTTCGGCGTGATCACCGCGGACAGGATGATCAGCAGATAGAGCGTCGGCAGGCCGGACCAGATCTCGATGAAACGCTGGAACAGCAGGTCGGTCCAACCGCCGAAATAGCCCTGCACCGCGCCGGCGGCGACGCCGATGACCGAGCTGATCAGCGACAGCGCCAGGCCGAACAGCACGGAAATGCGGAAGCCGTAGATCAGCCGCGCGACCACGTCGCGGCCCTGGTCGTCGGTGCCGAGCCAGTTCTCCGCCGAAGGCGGCGCCGGGGCCGGCACCGGCAGGTTGAGGTTGATGGTATTGTAGCTGTAGCGGATCGGCGGCCACAGCATCCAGCCCTTGGCATCGATCTTCTTCTGGATATAGGGATCGCGGTAGGCCGCTTCGGTCTCGAAATCGCCGCCGAAGGTCGTCTCGGGATAGCTGAAGAGCACCGGGAAGTACCAGTGCCCGTCGTAGCGCACGAGAAGCGGCGCATGGTTGGCGATGACCTCGGCGCAGAGACTGAGGCCGAACACGACGAGGAAGATCCAGAGCGACCAATAGCCGCGGCGGTTGCGGCGGAAGTTTTCCCAGCGCCGGCGGTTCAGCGGGCTGACATAGATCTCGCGGCCGAACAGGCGCATCGCTCAGATGTCCCGCGTGGCGAAATCGATGCGCGGGTCGACCACCGTGTACATCAGGTCGCCGATCAGGTTCATCAAAAGACCGATCAGGGTGAAGACGAAGAGGGTGCCGAAAATCACCGGATAGTCGCGGTTGATCGCCGATTCGAAGCCGAGCAGGCCGAGGCCGTCGAGCGAGAAGATCACCTCGATCAGCAACTGGCCGGTGAACAGGATGCTGGTGAAGGCGGCGGGAAAGCCGGCGACCACCAGGAGCATGGCGTTGCGGAAGACATGGCCGTAGAGCACGCGGCGCTCGCTCAATCCCTTGGCCCGTGCCGTCTGCACATACTGCTTGTTGATCTCCTCCAGGAACGAGTTCTTGGTCAGCAAGGTCAGGCTGGCGAAACCGCCGATCACCATGGCCACGGTCGGCAGCACCATGTGCCAGGCATAGTCGTAGATCTTGTGGAACCAGCCGAAGGCGGCCCAGTCGTCCGAGGTGAGGCCGCGCAGCGGGAACCAGGTGAAGAAGCTGCCGCCGGCGAACAGCACCACCAGCAGCACGGCGAAAAGAAAGCTCGGCACGGCATAGCCGACGATGACGACGCCGGAGGTCCAGATGTCGAAGGGCGTGCCGTCGCGGACCGCCTTGCGGATGCCGAGCGGAATGGAGATGAAATAGATCAGCAGCGTGGTCCACAGGCCGAGCGAAATCGACACCGGCATCTTGTCGAGCACGAGGTCGACCACGCTGCGGTCGCGGAAATAGCTGTTGCCGAAATCGAAGCGCAGATAGTGCCCCATCATCAGCAGGAAGCGCTCGACCGGCGGCTTGTCGAAGCCGTACATCTTCTCGATCTGCTTGATGAACTCCGGGTCCAGCCCTTGCGCGCCGCGATAGCGGCCGCCGTTCTCGCTGCCGAGCGCGGCAGCCGAGGAGCCGACCTCGCCGCCGGTGCCGCCGCCGAAGCGGGCCGTGGCGCCGACCGCGTTGCCCTGCAGCTTGGCGATGAGCTGTTCCACCGGACCGCCGGGGGCGAACTGGATCACGGCGAAATTGATCACCATGATGCCGAAGAGCGTCGGGATCACGAACAGGAGCCGGCGGATGATGTAGGCGAACATGCCGCGCGCTACGGCTCCTGCTGCTGCGGCGCGAGCGGCGGCGGCGCCGTGCCGGCGGCGATCATCTTTTCCTTCGCGGGATCGATCCACCAGGTGTCGATGTCGCCTTCCGCATATTTCGGCTGCATCGCCGGGCGGCCGAACTTGTTCCAGTAGGCGATGTGGAAGCTGCCGCTGTACATCTGCGGTACGGCGTAGACATTCCACGTCAGGACCCGGTCGAGGGCGTGGCAGGCGGTGATCAGGCTCGCCCGGTCGGTGGCGCCGATCACTTTCTCGATCAGGGCGTCGACCACAGGATTCTTGATGCCGGCGGCGTTGAGCGAGCCCGGGACGTCCGCGCGGGCCGAGCCCCAGTAATCCCGCTGCTCGATGCCGGGCGTCAGCGCCTCGCTGAAGCGGCGGATGATGACATCGTAGTCGAAAGTGTCCTGGCGGCGCTGAAAGGTCGCCACGTCCACCAGGCGGATGGTCGCGGCAATGCCGAGCCGGCGCAGGTTCTGCACGAAGGGATCGACGATGCGCTCCTCGGTCTGTTCGAAGATCAGGAACTCGATGGTGAAGGGCTCGCCGGTCTTGCCGTCCACCAGGCGCCCGTCCTTCACCACCCAGCCGGCATCCTTCAGGAGCTCCTGCGCCTTGCGCAGATTGTCGCGTATGGTGACGCCGTCGCCGGTGTGCGGCGGCTGATATTCCTGGGTGAAGACTTCCGGCGGCACCTTGTCGCGATAGGGTTCGAGCAGCTTGAGTTCGGCCGGCGACGGCAGGCCGGTGGCGGCCAGCTCGGTATTTTCGAACATGCTGCGCGTGCGCTTGTAGAGGCTGTAGAACAGCGTCCTGTTCTCCCACTCGAAGTCATAGGCGTAGGAGAGGGCGAGGCGGGTGCGGCGATCATCGAATTTCGGCCGCCTGAGATTGAAGAAGAAGGCCTGCACGCCGGACGGCGAGCGGTCGGGAATGACCTCCTTCACGATCAGTCCCTTGTGCACCGGCGGCCGGTCGTAGCCGGTCGCCCAGTGTTTCGAGGTCGGCACGTCGTTGAAATCGTACTGATTGGCGAAGAAGGCCTCGAAAGCGATGTCGCGGTCGCGATAGTAGTCGTAGCGCACGCGGTCGTAGTTGAAGCGGCCGCGGTTGACCGGCAGGTCGCGGGCCCAGTAGTCCGGCACCCGCGCGTAGGTGACCGACCGCCCGGGCTCGACTTTTTCGATCCGGTAGGGACCGTTGCCGAGGATCGGCTCCATGGTGGTCCTGGCGAAATCGTGCTTGGCGAAATAGGCCTTGGACAGCACCGGCATGGTGGCGATCTGCACCGGCAGGTCGCGCGTCGTCACCGGCTTGAAGCGAAAGGTGACCCGTTCCGGCCCCTCGGCTTCGACGCTGTCGACCCCGCCGTAAAGCAGCCGGTAGCTCGGATGCCCCTCCTTGACCAGGGCGTTGAAGGTGAAGATCACGTCGTCGGCGGTGATCGGGCTGCCGTCGTGAAAGCGCGCGGCGGGATTGAGGTTGAAGGTGATGCTTTTGCCGCGTACCAGCTCGACCGACTGCGCGATCAGCGGATAGACCGAATCGGGCTCGTCCTCGGAGGGCACCATCAGCGTGTCGAAGGTCAAGCCGAAGCTGATGCCGCTCGCGCCGAGGTTGAGGCCGTCGGCGCTGACACCCTTGAGGATGAAGGGATTGAGGCTGTCGAAGGAATCGATCGACGGCAGGCGCAGTTCGCCGCCCTTCGGGGCGTCGGGATCGACGTAGTCGAAGTGCTGGAAGCCGGGGCCGTACTTCAGGTTGCCGAAGATCGAGAGGCCGTATTGCGGCGCGGCTGTCGCCGCCGACGCCAGCGCGAGGGGCAGCAGGAAACCGACCGCGAGAACGAATCGCCTGATCACGGGGCCGAGCCTCCCACAGCCGCGCCGGGCTGGCAATTCACCGGCTTGTGCTCAGGGCTTGCCCTGGGTCTCGCCCTGGCGCAGCGCCGCTTCTTTCGCCGGATCGACCCACCAGGAGAAGAGGTCGACGCCGTAGATCGGGCTCTTCGCCGGCCGCCCGAACTTGTTCCAGTAGGCGATCCAGTCGAAGTCGCTGTGGAACTGCGGCAGCATGTAGTAGTTCCACAGCAGGACCCGGTCCAGGGCGCGCGTGGCGGCGATCAGCGCCGCCTGGTCGGGCGCGGCGATGACCTTGTCGACCAGCGCGTCCACCACCGGGCTTTTGACGCGGGCGGCGTTCCGGCTGCCGGGCCGGTCGGCCGCGAGGCTGCTCCACAGCTCGCGCTGCTCGTTGCCGGGCGAAATCACCGTCGGGCCGCCGCCGACGATCATGTCGTAGTCGAAGTCGCGGAGGCGGTTCTGGTACTGCGCGGAATCGACGTTGCGGATGCGGCTGTGGATGCCGAGCCGTTCCAGGTTGCGCTGGAACGGCGCGATGACGCGCTCGAATTCCGGCTGTACCAGCAGAATCTCGAATTCGACCGGCCGGCCCTTCGGGTCGACCAGCCTGCCGTCCTTGATCGTGCAGCCGGCTTTCTCCAGAAGGCCCTGGGCGATTTTCAGGTTGTCGCGTATCTGGCCCGAGCCGTCGGTCCTGGGCAGCGCGAAGGGCTCGGTGAAAAGTTCCGGCGGCAGTTGGCTCCGGAACGGCTCGAGCAGCTTCAGCTCATCCGGCGTCGGCAGGCCGGTCGCCGCGTATGGCGTATTGGTGAAGTAGCTGGTGAGGCGGTGATACAGGCCGTAGAACAGGTTCTTGTTGGTCCATTCGAAATCGAAGGCATAGGTGATTGCCTCGCGCACCAGCCGGTCGGCGAACACCGGCCGTTGCGTATTGAAGACGAAGGCCTGCATCGGCGCCGGCCGCTGTTCCGGCAGGGCGAGCTTGGTGACCAGGCCGCGGCGCACGGCGGGGAAGTCGTATTCGGTGGCCCAGGATTTGGACACGTTCTCGCGCCGGAAGTCGTACTGGTGCGCCTTGAAGGCGGCCATGGCGATGGTGCCGTCGCGATACATGTCGAAGCGGATCGTGTCGAAGTTGTAGCGCCCACGCTCGGTCGGCACGTCCTTGCCCCAATAGTCCGGCACGCGCTCATAGGTGATGGAGCGGTTGGCATCGACCGATTTCACCCGATAGGGGCCGCTGCCGAGCGGCGGCTCGAGCGTGGTCTTCTCGAAGTCGCGGCCGGCCCACCAGTGTTTCGGCAGCACCGGCAACTGGCCGACGATCTGCGGCAATTCGCGATTGCGCGGGCCGGAGAAATAGAACTTCACCTGGCGTTCGCCGAGCTTTTCGGCGCGTTCGACATTGGCGTAGTAGAAGCGGTAGGTCGGATCGCCCTTGCTCTTCAGCGTGTCGAAACTCCAGACGACATCGTCGGCGGTGATCGGCTGGCCGTCGTTCCAATGCGCCTGCGGGCGCAAGGTGAAGGCGACCCAGGTGAGATCGTCCGGTACCTCGATCGACTGCGCGATCAGGCCGTATTCGCTGTTCAGATCGTCCAGGGTCTCGCTGGTGAGGTTCTGATAGATCAGGCCGATGCCGGGCGCCGGTTCGCCCTTGACGATGAAGGGATTGAGGCTGTCGAAGCCGCCGATGGCATCGAGCTTCAGCTCGCCGCCCTTCGGCGCATCGGGATTGACGTAGTCGAGCTGTTTGAAATCGGCACCATATTTCGGCGTGCCGTTGTTGACGGTGAGGGCATGCACGGTGCGCGTCGCGGCATTGTCGGCGGCCGCCACCGGTCCGGCGAGTACAAGGCCTGCCGCCAGGAAAAAGAGAGCGAGCGTCATGCGAACCATGCCAGCCTCCGCCGCGTGCCGTCTCAGATCGCGAGCAGGCGAACCGCTGCCGCATGCAGCGCCGGATCGCCCGCCGCCAGCACCCTGCCGTCGGATTCGAGCGTGAGCGGCCGGCCATGCCAGTCGGTGATCATGCCGCCGGCGCCTTCCACCACGGGAATAAGCGCCGCATAGTCATAGGGTTTCATGGAGGCCTCGGCCACCAGATCGACGAAGCCGGTCGCCAGCAGGGCATAGGCGTAGCAATCGGCGCTCCAGCGCACCAGGCGCACGGCGGCGCGCAGGCGGTCGAAGGCGGCGACCTCGCCGCCCTGGAACATGTCGAGGGTGGCGCTGAACAGGGTGGCGGCGCCGAGGCTCGGGCAGGCGCGGACGCGCACCGGCGCACCGTTGAGCGTGGTGCGGCCGGCGCCGCCGACCCAGCGCTCCCGGTTGATCGGCTGGTCGATGATGCCGAGGATCGGCCGGCCGTGTCGCAGGAGCGCGATCAGGGTGCCAAACAGCGGCACGCCGGAGATGAAGGACTTGGTGCCGTCGATCGGATCGAGCACCCAGAGATATTCGGCTTCCTCGCGCACGCGGCCGAATTCCTCGCCGATGATGCCGTGGGCGGGAAACCGGGCCTCGATGCGCCGCCGCATGGCTTCTTCCGCCGCGCGGTCGGCGATGGTCACCGGGGTCCGGTCAGCCTTGCTCTCGACCGGGATCGGCCGGCGGAAATGCGGCCGGACGGCGGCCGCCGCCAGATCGGCGAGCTCGTTGGCGAAGGCGATGAAGGGTTCCGGACCTCGGTCCGCCATGACGATCCGTGCCGGTTGCCGTCGATCCGGCTATTTTGCCGCCGGCAACGGCATCGGGTTGTCGCTCAGCGTACGGAGATAGGCGATGACATTGGCGCGGTCGCTCGGATCCTTGAGCCCAGGGAAGGTCATTTTGATGCCGGGCACCAACGCCCTCGGATCGGTGAGATAGATGTCCAACGTCTGGGCATCCCAAACCCTGTTCGCCGCCTTCATCGCGTCGGAATAGGGATAGTCGGCAATGCTTCCGGACGCCCGGCCGACCACGGCGTGCAGACTGGGTCCAAGCTTGTTCACACCCTCTTCCGATGAGTGGCAGATCGCGCATTT
>DATKQA010000381.1:0-15192 GCA_035523835.1 Candidatus Sulfotelmatobacter sp. | reverse complement strand
TGTCGGCGCTGGCGCGCCGGAGCTCGGCGTCGGCGCCGGCGATGTCGGCCTGCGCCTGGGCGATGCTCGACTGCTGCCAGACCAGCCGGCTGTCCAGGTTGGCGATCGCGGCGCGGCGCGCTTCGACGGTGGCGCGCGCCTGGGCCACCTTGGCGGCATATTCGGTGTCGTCGATCTTGATCAGCACATCGCCCGGCTTGACCTGCTGGTTGTCCTTCACCGCGACCACGGTGACGTAGCCCGAGATCTTCGGGCTGATGACGGTGATGTCGCTCTGCAGATAGGCGTCGTCGGTGTCGTACTGGAAGCGCGCCACGGTCAGCCAGTAATAGCCGCCGGCGGTCGCGCCGATGGCGACGATGGTGAGCAGGCTCAGCAAAATCGGTTTACGCATGGGCCGGATTACTCGTGCTGCAGGAAGTCGGCAAGCGGCACCGCGCGCTCGGGGTTTGCCCGGTGCCGGCCGGCTGGCAAGGCACTGAAACCCTGGACTTCGGACGGCATCGCTTGACTAAACTGGACGGTTCAGTTTAATGATAAGTTAATGCCGACAGCGGCATTCCGGTCAAGGGAAAAATCGGCAGAGCTGCTACGCTGGTTTCGATGACGTGATGAAAAGCCCGCCCGCATGAGCAAGTCCTCGGCCCGGCCTTTGAGCGACGCCCCCGCCGGCAAGCGCGAGGCGGTGCTCAAGGCGGCGGGCGCGCTGTTCCTCCAGGTCGGCTTCGGCGCCGCCAGCATGGATGTCATCGCCCGCTCGGCCGGCGTGTCCAAAGCCACGGTCTATGCGCACTTCGCCAGCAAGGAGGCGCTGTTCGCGGCGATGCTGGAGGAGGGCACGCGCGCCCGCTTCGGCGATCTCGACGCCGATATCGAGGCCGACGCCGCCGGGGACGACATCGCCGCGGGGCTGCGCGCCATCGGCCGCAAGTTCGTCGCCATGGCGCTGTCGCCCGGCGGCATCGCCATCTACCGCGTGGTGGTGGCGGAATCGGCACGCTTCCCCGAGCTCGGCCGCGCCTTCTACGACAATGCGCCGAGCGTCATGCGCGACAGCATCGAGCGCTTCCTGAAACGCGCGGTGCGGCGCGGCCAGTTGGTGATCGACGATCCGCGCATCGCCGGCGACCAGTTCGTCGGCATGATCAAGGGCGATCTCTATGTGCGCCTGCTGCTCGGCCTGATCGACGAGATCAATCCGGCCGAGGCCGAGCAAGTGATCGAGCAGGCGGTGCATACGTTCCTCGCGGCGTTCCGCCCGCGCTAGGCTTGCCGCCGGCGGCGCCACAGGATCCGGCGGGCGCCGCGCGCGACACCCGGATCCGCGCGGAGCTCGTCGCGCTGATGTATCGCCTGAGCCGGGGCACGCGCTACCTGCCGTTCGTCGCGCTGGCGCTGCTGCTCGCCATCTATTGGAACGACGTGCCGCGCTGGCAGCTCGCCGGCCTCTTTGCGGCCTATGGGCTTGTCACCGCCGCGTTCGACGGGCTGCGCCGCGCCTACGACCGCGCCCGGCCGCCGCCGGCGCAAGCGCTCGTCTGGGCGCATCGCTTCACCGCCGCCGCTGCCGCCTCCGGCGCGGTCTGGGGCCTGGTCGCCTGGCGGCTGGTCGGCGCCAGCACGCCGCCGCACGAGCTGTTTCTCGCCATGGCGCTGGCGCTCATGGTGACGGCCGCCGTGGTCAGCCGGTCGGCTTACCTGCCGGCCTTCCACGCCTTCAGCCTGGCCACCGGCGTCCCCTTCGTCGCTGCCGAGCTGCTGCGCGGCACTTTCGTCTCGACCAGCATCGGCATCGGCGCCGCCACCTATGTCGCCTGCCTTGCGGTCTGGACGCACGGCCTGCATCGCTCGCAATGGCAGAACGTCGCGCTCCGCTTCGAGAACAGCGAGCTGATCGAGCGCCTGTCGGCGGCGCGCGAGGCGGCCGAGACGGCGCGCGTGGCGGCGGAAGCCGGCAACCGGGCGAAGTCGGAATTTCTCGCCACCATCAGCCACGAGCTGCGCACGCCGCTCAACGGCATCATCGGCATGGCCGGCCTGCTGCTCGGCACCAGGCTCGATGGCGGGCAGCGTTCCTATGCCGAGGTGGTGCGCGAGTCCGGCGAAGGCCTGCTCGGCATCATCAACGACATCCTCGATTTCTCCAAGCTGGAGGCGGACCGGATCGACCTGGAGACGATCGCCTTCGACCTGCCCGCGCTGGTCGAGAGCGCGGTCGAATTGCTGGCGCCGCGGGCCGCGGCGAAATCGCTCGACATCGAAACCTATATCGCGCCGGACGTGCCGGAGCGGGTGCAGGGCGATCCGGCGCGGCTGCGCCAGGTGCTGTTCAACCTGGTCGGCAATGCCTGCAAATTCACCGAGGCCGGCTGGGTGCTGTGCGAGGTGCACATCGAGGCCGGCGGCGCGCTTCTCTTCGCGGTGAGCGACAGCGGCGTCGGCATCGAGCCGGCCGCGGTGCCGCGGCTGTTCGCACGCTTCAGCCAGGGCGATGCCTCGATCAGCCGGAAATTTGGCGGCACCGGCCTCGGTCTCGCCATATCGAAGCGGCTGGTCGAGGCGATGGGCGGCGAGATCGGCGTCGACAGCCGGCCCGGCGCCGGCAGCCGCTTCTGGTTCCGCCTGCCGCTGCAGGCCGTGGCCGCGCCGAGACCGGACGGCACCATAGCGGCCGTCGATCGCCGCATCCTGCTGGTCGCCCCGGCCAGCGTTCCGCGCCAACGGCTGCTGCAAAAGCTGCAGGACTGGCGCCTCGCGGTCGAAGCGGCCGGAAATGCGGCCGAGGCGGGTGCCGCGCTCGCCAGCGCCGCGTGTGCGGGCCGCCGCTTCGACTTCGCCCTGCTCGACGATCGCCTCGGCGCCGGCGAACTGGAGGCAGCCGTCCGCGGAATCCGCGGCGGCGACGCCGGCGCGCGCCCGCCGATCGTGCTGCTGGTCGGTGCCGGCGCGGTCCGCCGCCCCGCCCCGGCGGACGATGCGGCCATCGTCCGCCTACCGAAGCCGGTCCGGCGCGAGCGGCTGCTGCGCGTGCTCGCCGAAACCGCCGGGCCGAGCGGCGCGGGCGATGCTGGCGCCGCGTTCGCGCCGCCCGCCGCGCGCCCGCTCCGCATCCTGGTCGCGGACGACGTGCCGCTGAACCAGCGCCTCGCCGGCCGGCTGTTGGAACTCGCCGGCCACCAGGTCGATCTTGTCGGCGACGGCCAGGCGGCGATCGAGGCGGTGAAGAGCCGGCCCTATGACCTCGTGCTGATGGACGTGGAGATGCCGGCGCTGCACGGCCTCGCCGCGGCGGCGGCGATCCGCGCCTTGCCCGGCGCCGCGGCGCGCGTGCCGATCGTCGCCTTGAGCGCGCATACCGAGGCGCTCTATATCGAGCGCTGCCGCGACGCCGGCATGGATGACTATCTGGCCAAGCCGATCGATGCCGAGCGGCTCTATGCCGTCGTCGAGCGGCTGACCGGGCTCGCCCCCTGAGGCCTGGCGAGCGCCGCGCTCAGGCCTTGGCGGCGACGGCTTCCACCTCCACCAGCCAGTCCGGATTGGCCAGCGCGGAGACCACCAGGAGCGTCGATGCCGGGCGATGGCCCGCCTGGAAGCGGTCGCGAACCGTCCGGTAGGCGGCGATATTCTCGGCGCGGGTGAGGAAGGTGGTGATCTTGACCAGGTCGGTGATGCCCATGCCGGCGGCCTGCAGCACGGCCGTCAGGTTGCGCCATGCCATCTCGGTCTGCTCCTCGATGCCCTTGCCGGTGCGGCCCTGGATCATGCCGATCTGGCCGGCGATATAGAGCAGGCGGGCGTTCGGCGGGACCTCGATGCCGTGGCTGTAGGACGGCGCCGGGGCGCCGATGCTGGCCGGATCATGGTTCTTGAACATGGCGTTCCTCCTCCGCTTTGGGACAGCCATCTTGCCCGATAAGCCGGAACGAGACCATGTTCCCAGGGTCTTGCGACTCGCCGCGGCAATTGACGTCCGACTCGCCAAGGCCGAAGATTCATAAGGGCGAATCGGGATTGGGGGCGGTCATGCTCGTCGAGCATCCGCGCGCAGAACAGGTGGAAACGGAGCGGCGGCCGCGCGGCGAAGGGCGTTCGGCCGCCGCGGCCGCGCCCTACCGTTTTGCGCTGCTGATCATCGGCGCCGCGGTAAGCGTCGCCTGGCTCGCGCTGTGCGGCTTCTATATCCAGAGCATGGTCGGCTGGGGCAATCTCACCGAACTGTTCCCGCACGAGCTCGGCGCCATCTTCGCCGGCATCGCCGCGCCGCTTGCCTTCCTCTGGCTGTTCCTGAGCTTCCTGTCGCAAAGTGCCGAACGGCAGCGCAGCGCCGGCGCGCTGACGCAGATGCTGGCGGAGCTCGCCTATCCGACGCCGGAAGCCGAGGCGAAGATTTCCGCCATCACCGTGGCGCTGCGCCGGCAATCGCGCGAGCTGCAATCCAGTGTGGAATCGACCTTGTCGCAGGTCGCCGGCATCGCCCACAACCTGCAAAAGGAAATCGAGGGCCTGAAGCAGGCCGGGGTCGATGTCGGCGAGCACACGCTGGCGGCGGAAGCGAGCCTGCGCGAGAAGGTGGCCGAGCTCGGCCGCGTCGCCGGGCTGGTCACCGAGCAGAGCAGGCTGATCAAGGAATCGGCGCACGAGCAGGCCGAAGTATTGACCACGGCGGCCAACGAGGCCGCGGCGCGTGCGCAGCTCGTGCGCGAAGGCATTCGCCAGCAGTCGCAGACGCTGTCCGCAGCGGCCGACCGCGCGGTTTCGCAGGCGCGCGAAGTCGGCCAGGTGCTGGGACGCGAGGCCAATGCCCTGGCCGAGATCACCGAGGTCACCGGGGCGAAGGCGCAGGCGACCGGCGAGGCCCTGCGCAAGCACACGCAGGAGCTCGCCGACATGTCGGAGCGGGCGATCGCCAAGGCGGAAGCCGCCGGCCAGGCCCTGCGGCGGCGCAGCGACGAATTGACCGAGGCCTCCGAGGCGGCCAGCGGACGCATCCGCGACGCCGGCGAAGCCATGCGCCGGCAGTCGCTCGAGCTCGACGCCGGCTCGGAGCGCGCGGCCAAGCGCCTGCAGCAGGTCGGCGACGAGATGGAGGAGCGGAGCGAGGTGCTGGACATCGCCACCGCCAGCCTCGCCGAGCGGGCCCGGGCAGTGGCCGATGCCGCCGGCCTGGCAGCCGACAAGGTGCGCGATGCCGGCGATGCCGTGCGCTTGCAATCGCAAGGCCTGGCCACCGCCGCCGAGGAGGCCGACCGGCGCATCGTCGGCGCCAGCGAGGTGATGCGGCGCGAAGCCTCGACCGTGGCGGCGACGAGCGAACGGGCGCACGCGGAGATGACGGCGCTGGCTGAGCGCTTCCACGGCCTGACGGAAACGCTGGAGGCGACGGCCGAGCGGGCGGTGACCCAGGCCGAGCGGCTCGGCGGCACGCTCGGCCTGCAGGTGCGCGATTTCGGCCGCAAGGCCGGCGAGGTGGCGACGCTCGTCAACAGCATCGCCGACATGCTGCGCCAGGCATCCCAGGCGCTGAACGGCGCCACCACGCGGAGCGAGGCGCAGGTCACCGAGTCCGGCGCCGCCATGCGCCGGCACGCCGAGGACCTCGACGCGGCGACGGCGGCGATCGGCGCGCGCATGCGCGAGGCGGCCGACATGGTGCGGCGGCAGACCGGCGAGCTCGACGCCGCGGCGGAGCGCACCGCGACCCGCTTCCGCGAAGTCGGCGACGCGGCGCGCCAGGAGACGCAGGAACTGCTGGTCGCCTCCGACCGTGCCTCGGCCCGGCTGCAGGCGGTGGCCGAGGTCGTGCAGATGCAGGGCAAGGACCTGAGCAACACCGCCGAGCGGGCCATGACGCAGACCCGCCAGGCGGGCGAGGCGGCGCGTCAGCAGACGCTCGAACTGTCGCAACTGGCCGAACGGGCCAGTTCCGAACTCTATGCGCTCGGCGATGCCGCCAAGGTGCAGACCCAGGCGTTGCAGGGCTCCGGCCAGGTGGCACGCGAGCATGTCGAGGCCCTGGTCGATCTCACCGCGCGGGCCAACACCGAGCTCGGCCAGGCCTCCGACGATGCGCTGGCCAAGAGCCAGGCCATCCATGCCTCGATGCGGCGTTCGATCGACGAGGCGGCGGCGCTGCGCGATGCCTTGCAGATCCAGTCGGATTCCATGGCGCGCATCGCCGGCCAACTGGCCGAGCAGGCGAACGCCATCGACCGGCAATTGCAGGGCCGCACCCATGAACTGGTCGAGGCCGCGAACCAGGCCGGGGTGCGCACCGACGAGGTGGCCGAGGCCTTCCGCCGTCAGGCCGGCGAACTCTCCGCCTCGACCGACCGCGCCGTGCAGCGCCTGCAGCAGCTCGGCGCGGTGTTCGACGAGCGCGCCCGCGACCTGGCGCTCGCCGCCCAGGCGGCCGAGCAGCGCATCGTCGAGACCGGCGATGTGCTGCGCGAACGTTCGCGCGAGGTCGGCGTCGCCGCCAATACGGCCATCGCCCATACGGACCAGGTGGGCGACCGCCTGCGCCGCCAGGCCGAAGAGATTTCCGAGCGCGCCGAGCACATCACCGGCCAGGTCGCCGCGGTCGGCCATCAGATCGAGCGCCAGACCACCGACCTTTCGGCCGCCACCGACCGCGCCGCGGCCCGCGCGGCGGCCGCCGGCGACGGCCTGGCGCACCAGGCCAACGAGCTTGCCGCCGCGGCCGAGCGGGCGGCGGCGCGGGCCGCCCAGGCCGGCGAATCCTTCAAGCGCCAGTCGCAGATGCTGTCGCAAGCCTCGAACGAGGCCTCGGCGCAGTCGGATGCGCTGAAGCAGACGGCGGCCAGCCTGCGCGGCGAGGGCTTCCTCAAGGCGGCCGCCTTCGTCACCGACAGCCTCAATTCGCTCGCCATCGACCTGGCGCGGCTGCTCGACCGCAATACCGGCGACGATCTCTGGCAGCGCTATGCCAAGGGCGAGCGCGGCGTCTTCGCCCGCCGCCTGGTGCGCGGCAACGAGACCGACCGTATCCGCGAGCGCTACGAGAACGACGGCGAGTTCCGCAAGTTCGCCGATGTCTACCTGCGCGAGTTCGACGGGCTGCTGGCCAAGGCGCGCGAGGTCGAGCACGAGGACCTCTTGACCACGGCCTTCCTGACCGCCGATGTCGGCAAGCTCTATCTCCTGCTGCGCGAGGCGCTCGGCAAGGCGGCCTGAGCGCCTTCAGGTCAGCTTGAAGTGCTTGCTCAGCGCCAGGCCCTGCACGGCATAGCTTGAGCCGATGGCGCTGCCGTAAAGCTGCTGCGGCGGCTGCAGCAGCTTCTCGAACACCAGCCGCCCGACCACCTGGCCGTCCTCCAGCAGGAACGGCACCTCGTGGCTGCGCACCTCCAGCACCGCCGGCGTGCCGCTCCGCGTATCGCCGTAGCCGAAGCCGGGATCGAAGAAGCCGGCATAGTGAATGCGAAACTCGCCGACGGAGGGATCGTAGGCCACCATCTCGGCGGCGTGGTCGGGCGGAATGCTGACCTTTTCCTTCGACACCAGGATATAGAAGTCGCCGGGATTGAGGATCAGGCTCGCCGTCCGGTTGCGCCGGATCGGCTCCCAGAAATCGTCCGGCTCGTAGTGCCTGATCCTGCGCAGGTCGATCAGCGGCGTGTGCGGCTTGGCGCGATAGCCGATCAGTTCGTGGCCGTGCTCGCCCTTGAGGTCGATGCGCAGCCACAGGCCCTTGGAGATGTTCGCCTTGGCCGCCTCGTCGCCGGACAGGAAGACGAGCGGCTCCTTGTCCTGCAGGCGCTCGAGAATGGTGTCGGGATGGCGCTGCACGCCGCGCCGCAGCCGGAGCTGGTTCAGCCGGTCGCCGGCACGCACCAGGATGCTGAAGGTACGCGGCGATATCTCCAGGTAGAGCTGGCCGCGATAGCCGGCGGGCACCACCTCGAACTCGGTGGCGCCGTCGGTGATCAGCCGGGTGAAGATGTCGAGCCGCCCGGTGGTGCTCTTCGGGTTGGCGGTGCCCCCGATCGCCTTGGGCAGGTCGAGCTCCTCCTGCAGCGGCACGATATAGACGCAGCCCTTCTCCAGCACCGCGCCGTCGCCGAGGTCCATCGAATGCATGGCGAGCTGCTCGATCTTGCGCGCCACCGGCGCGGCGCCGGGCAGGAAGCTGGTGCGCACCCGATAGGCGACCGTGCCGAGGCGGAGGTCGAGGCTCGCCGGCTGCACCTGCTCGTCGAGAACGGCTGTCGCCGCCGTGATGGCACGGTCGCGGATCAGTTGCCGCAGCACGTGATCGGGCAGCACGCCGAGCCCGGCGAAATAGTCCTGCCGGTCGTCGGTCCTGGCCTCTGGGAACAGCATGCCGGTGGCGGCCATGATCGCGCGAGCCTCGGCCTCTCGACGTTCCTGATGCGTTACCTTAGATAGGTGAAAGAGCAATGACAACAGCTAGTTACCAACAGACCTTTGCACAAGATCAAAGGCTTTATCCTGGCTCCGTCCCCGCTCTTTTCCACATGCCAACAGCTTCCGCTCAGACTGCCCGCTCGGCCTTGTCCTTTTCGTTCGTGCTGCGTATCTGCTCGCGGATCTGTTTCCAGTCCTCGTCGCTCAAGTTGCCGAGGCGGGCGAAAGTTCCGGCGCCGTTCAGCCACTGGCCGCCGTCGATGGCGATGACCTCGCCGTTGATATAGGCGCATTCGTCGGCCAGCAGGAAGGTCGCCAGGTTGGCCAACTCGCTGTGCTCGCCGTTCCGCCGCATCGGGATGGTGTCGGTGGCGCGGCTATTGCCGGCCGTTCCCGGCGACAGCCGCGCCCAGGCGCCCTCGGTCGGGAAGGGGCCGGGGGCGACGGCATTGAGGCGGATGCCGCGCGGCCCCCATTCCACCGCCAGGCCCTTGGTCATGGCGGCGACGCCGGCCTTGGACATGGCGGAGGGCGTGACATAGGGCGAGCCGGTCCAGACCCAGGTGGTGAGGATCGACAGCACGCTGCCCTTGTGGCCGCCGGCGAGCCAGCGCTTGCCGACCGCGTTGGTGGTGTAGAAGGTGCCGTGCAGCACGATATTGGCGATGGCGTCGAAGGCGCGCGGGCTCAGGTCCTCGGTGCGCGAGATGAAATTGCCGGCGGCGTTGTTGACCAGCGCATCGAGCGGGCCGCCCTGCCAGATTTCCGCCACCATCTCCTCCACCGCCTCGGCGACGCGGATATCGACCGCGTGGGTGGTGAGCTTGCCGCCGGTCTCCTTCGCCAACTCGGCCGCGGTATCGTCAAGCACGGACTTGCGCCGCCCGGCGATCGCCACCTCGGCGCCGAGTTCCAGGAAGCGCCGCGTCATGGATTTGCCGAGGCCGGTGCCGCCGCCGGTGACCAGGATGCGTTTGCCCTTGAACAGATCCTTCTGGAACATGGTTTCCCCTCCGTGCTTCAGCGCGCCAACAACGCGACGCGGCCGACCGCCTTGCGGTCGCTCAGCACCGCCATGGCCTCGGCGAAACGCTCGAGCGGCAGACGGTGCGAGATATGCGGCTTGAGCTTGCCGGCGGCGGCCCAGTCGAGCAGCGCGCGCTGGTTGGCCTTGGCCGCCGCCGGGTTGCGCCGGCCGAATTCGCCGGCGCGTACGCCGACCACGGCGCAGCCCTTGAGCAGCGCGAGATTGGCCGGCGCGGCGGGGATGCGGCCGCCGGCGAAGCCGACCACGAGCAGCCGGCCGTTCCAGGCGATGCAGCGGAGCGATTCGTCGAACACATCGCCGCCCACCGGGTCGTAGATCACGTCGGCGCCGCGGCCGTCGGTCAGCTCCTTCACCCGCTCGCGGAAATTGTCGCTGACGTAATTGATGACGTGGTCGGCGCCGCGTGCCTTGACCACGGCGAGCTTGTCGTCGCGTGAGCCGGTGGCGATCACCGTGGCGCCGAGCAGCTTGCCGATCTCGACCGCGCCGAGGCCGACACCGCCGGCGGCGCCATGCACCAGCAGCACCTGGCCGGGGCCGACTTGCCCGCGCTGCACCAGGCCGTGATAGGCGGTGTGATAGCCGACCATGAAGCAGGCGCCTTCGGCATAGTCGAAGCCGGGCGGCAGGGGGTGGGTGTCGGCGGCGGCCAGGACGATCTCGTCGGTGTAGCCGCCGACCCGGTGCTTGGTGATCACCTGGTCGCCGACGCGGACGCCGCTGACATCGGCGGCGCATTCGACCACGTCGCCGGCGGCCTCGACGCCGGGGGTGAAGGGCAGCGGCGGGCGAAGCTGGTACTTGCCGTAGGTCATCAGGATGTCGGGGAAGTTCACGCCGGCCGCGCGCACCGCGACTCGCACCTGCCCGGGGCCGAGCGGCGGCGCCGGCACCTCTTCCAGGCGCATCGCCTCCGGTCCCGCCAATTCGCGACAGACAATCCGCCTGACCATCTTCCCCCTCGCGCTTTCCGGCGGACCTTAGCAGAAGCCGCCGCCCGGACAAGGCGGCTCCGCCGCGGCCACGACATGCTGTCTTGGTGCGGTGTCGATTTCTAACGGATAAGAACGACAGACCGGGTGCTTAGCGTCTTGTTCTGCGATGGCGCCGGAGCTGCGGCAGCGCAGGAAATTGGTGCGTCGCGCGTGCATGGGATGACCAGATGGCAGGGTGGCCGCCGCGCTGCCGCGGTGGCCTTGGCCGGCCTGCACGCAAACGGATACGGACGGGAACAAATCGCGCCAGTGGGTCGTTGACATCTTCCGGGGGCAGGCCAATGTAACGCCGGACGCTCCGGCGCACGCGGCAATGGAACAGGCGATGAAGCAGATCAAAGTGACGGTGTTGGGACTGGCAGCGGTGTCGTTCCTGGTCGAGGGCTGCGCCACGCCGCCGATGGGACCCACCGCCTTTGCGGCGCGCGGCCCCAATGTGAGCGAGCAGCAATACCAGCAGGACCAGAATATCTGCATGAGCCATGCCGGCGCCGTGACCAAGCAATTGGCGGACGAGGCCAACAACCGGGCTGTCGGCGCCGGCGTGATCGGCACGCTGGCCGGCGCGGCCTTGGGCGCCGCGGTCGGCGGCGGGCGCGGCGCGGCGATCGGCGCCGCCTCGGGCGCGGCGGTCGGCGGCAGCATCGGCGCCAGCCAATCGAACTGGTCGAACCTCTCGCTGCAGCGGCGCTATGACTCGCTCTACCTGCAGTGCATGGCCGCCACCGGCAACTCGGTGCCCTACTACTACGTGCCGCCGCCGGTCGCCTATTACTACCAAGGTCCGGGCGTGGTCTATTACGCGCCGCCACCGCCGCCGCCCGCCTATGCGCCGGCACCGGCCTATGTCACGCCCAATCCCGTGCCGCCGCCACCGTCCGGCGGCACCATCACGCCGCAGCAATAGCTTGCACCTCCCCTGACCGCACAGGCCGGCCAAACGCCGCCGGCCTCGCGTAGATTCGCCGGGAGCGGCAGCCGCAAGGTTGCCGGCATCGCGTCTGCACGCTAGCTTCCGCCTGTGAAAATCGACGGCAAGCCCTATCGCAGCATCTGGGTCGGTGACGACGGCTGGTCGGTCCAGGTGATCGACCAGACGCGGCTGCCGCACGATTTCGCCGTGCGGCGGCTGGCGACGCTCGAAGAGGCGGCCGAGGCCATCAGCACCATGGTGGTGCGCGGCGCGCCGCTGATCGGCGCCACGGCGGCCTATGGCATCGCGCTGGCGGTGCGCCGCGATCAGGCGGACGAGAGCCTGGAAGAGGCGGCGGCGCTGCTGGCGGCGACGCGGCCGACGGCGGTCAACCTGCGCTGGGCGATCGAGGAAATGGTGACAGCGCTCCGCAACCTGCCGCGCGGCGCGCGCCTTGCCGCTGCCTATCGTCGTGCCGGCGAGATCTGCGATGCCGACGTGGCGGTCAACTGCGCCATCGGCGAGCACGGCTTCGGCCTGATCCAGCAGGCCCGTAGCAAGGCGAGCGGCGGACACGCGGTCAATATCCTCACGCATTGCAACGCCGGCTGGCTCGCCACGGTGGATTGGGGCACGGCGCTGGCGCCGATCTATCGGGCGCACGATGCCGGCCTGCCGGTCCATGTCTGGGTCGACGAGACCCGTCCGCGCAACCAGGGCGCCGCGCTCACCGCCTGGGAACTCGGCCGCCACGGTGTGCGCCACACGGTGATCGCCGACAATGCCGGCGGCCACCTGATGCAGCGGGGCGAGGTCGATCTCTGCCTGGTCGGCACCGACCGCACCGCGGCGAACGGCGATGTCGCCAACAAGATCGGCACCTACCTGAAGGCGCTCGCCGCGCACGACAATGCCGTGCCCTTCTACGTGGCGCTGCCGCATTCGACCATCGACTGGTCGCTCGACAGCGGCGCGGCCATCCCGATCGAGACGCGCGCCGAAGCGGAGCTCACCCGCGTCACCGGCCGCGGCGACGATGGCCGCATCACGAGCGTGCAGGTGACGCCCGACGGCAGCGCGGCGGCGAATTATGCCTTCGACGTCACGCCGGCGCGGCTGGTGACCGGTTTGATCACCGAGCGCGGCGTCTGTGCCGCCAGCCGCGCCGGCCTGCTCGCGCTCTATCCCGAGCGGGCCGTGCGACAATAGCCGAGCAACGTTCGCGTCGCGTCCGGCCCTTCGCACCGACAGCGCGCGAAGCCGGGGCGCGGCAAAAGGGGAGGTCGATGGACAATCTCTGGTCGGATCGCGAGGCCAAGGCGGCGGTGAAGAAATATGCCGCGGCGGGCGTGGGCGAGGACCTGGCGCTGCGCGTCTATAGCACGCGGCTGCTCGGCAACGAGCCGCGCCTGGTGCAGCATGGCGGCGGCAACACCTCGGTGAAGACCCGCCAGCGCGACATCGCCGGCGACGAGGTCGCCGTGCTCTGCGTCAAGGGTTCCGGCTGGGACATGGGTTCGATCGAGCCGACCGGCCTGCCGGCGGTGCGGCTCGACGGGCTGCTGCGGCTGCGCGGCCTGGCCAAGCTCGACGACGAGGACATGGTCAACGTCCAGCGCAGCAACCTGCTCGACAGCAACGCGCCGAACCCGTCGGTCGAAACGCTGCTGCATGCCTTCCTGCCGCACAAGTTCATCGATCACACCCACGCCAACGCCGTGCTGGCGCTGACCGACCAGCCGGACGGCGAAGAAATCTGCGCCGGGCTCTATGGCGAGCGGGTGGCGCTGGTGCCGTATCTGATGCCGGGCTTCGGCTTGGCCAAGCTCGCCGGCGAGGTCTATGACGCGCATCCCGATTGCGAGGGGCTGGTACTGCTGAAGCACGGCATCTTCAGCTTCGGCGCCAGCGCGCGCGAGGCCTACGACCGCATGATCGAATTCGTCGCCATGGCGGAGGCGCGGCTGCGCCGCGGCCGGAAGAAGGTCTTCGCCGCGGCCAAGCTGCCGAAGCGCGTGGCCGAGGTGGCGGAGATCGCGCCGGTGCTGCGCGGCCTGGCGGCCTTGCCGAAAGGCGGCGAGGCCGGCGGCTGGCAGCGGCTGGTGCTGGCGCATCGCGTGACGCCGGCGATCTTGAATTTCGCCGCGGGGCGTGATGTCCAGCGCTATGCGCAGGCCGGCGTGGTGACGCCCGATCACGTCATCCGCACCAAGGCCAAGCCGCTGCTGCTGCCGGCGCCGGAGGCCGGCAAGCTCGATCCGTTCCGCGTCGCCGCCAAGATCGCGCTGGAGCGCTACGCCGACGACTATGCCGCCTACTTCGCCCGTAACAACGCCGGGCGGCAGCCGCCGAAGCAGGCGCTCGATCCCATGCCGCGGGTGATGCTGGTGCCGGGCGTCGGCCTGTTCGGCCTCGGCAAGTCCGCCAAGGACGCCGCCATCGCCGCCGATATTGCCGAGACGGCCATTGCCGTCATCACCGACGCCGAGGCGGTCGGCCGCTTCACCAGCATTCCCGAGCGCGACATCTTCGACGTGGAATACTGGTCGCTGGAACAGGCCAAGCTCGGCAAGGCGGCGGAGAAGCCCTTGGCGCGGCAGGTGGTGGCGATCACCGGCGGCGCCGGCGCCATCGGCGCGGCGACGGCCAAGGCCTTTGCCGCGGCCGGCGCCGAGGTGGCGCTGCTCGACATCGATGCCGCGGCCGTCGTCGCGACGGCCAAGGCGGTCGGCGGCCTCGGCCTCGGCTGCGACGTCACCCGGCAGGACGCGGTCGATGCCGCCTTCGCTAGGGTCTGCGCACACTTCGGCGGCGTCGATATCCTGGTTTCCAACGCCGGCGCCGCCTGGTCGGGCCGCATCGGCGAGGTCAGCGACGCGGTGCTGCGCCAGAGCTTCGAGCTGAACTTCTTCGCCCATCAATATGCCGCGCAGGCGGCGGTCCGCATCATGCGCCGGCAGCGCACCGGCGGCTGCCTGCTGTTCAACGTGTCGAAGCAGGCGATCAACCCGGGGGCTGATTTCGGCCCCTACGGCCTGCCCAAGGCGGCGACGCTCTTCCTGTCGCGGCAATATGCGCTCGACTACGGCGCCGAGGGCATCCGCGCCAATGCGGTCAACGCCGACCGCATCCGCTCCGGCCTGCTCACCGACGCCATGGTGAAGAGCCGCTCCAAGGCGCGCGGCATCAGCGAGCAGGACTATATGTCGGGCAATCTGCTCGGCCGCGAGGTGATGGCGGCCGACGTGGCCCAGGCCTTTGTCGATCTGGCGCTGGCGGAGAAGACCACCGCCGCCGTGCTCACCGTCGACGGCGGCAATATCGCCGCCGCGCTGCGTTAGCGTCAGTCGCCGAGGCGGGCGACAACCTGGCCCTCCTTGACCGCGTCGCCCTCGGCGACCAGCAGTTCCTTGAGCTTGCCGGGGCCTGGTGCCGTCACCGGAATTTCCATCTTCATGGATTCGAGGGTGAGGATGGGATCGTCCTCGCCGAGCTTGTCGCCGATGCTGGCATCGATCTTCCAGACCTTGCCGGTGATTTCCGATTTCACGTCGATCGATGCCACGGCTGCCGCTCCCTGTCCGAACCCTCCGGCGAAAAAGCCCATAGCCTTCCGCCGCCACGGCTGTCCTGTCTAAAGCCTGCGGGCCCAGGTGTCAAAGCAGGCGTAATCAGCCCTCCGCGGCGGCGGCGGCGCGGGTGGCGCGCTTGCGCTCGTGCGGGTCGAGATGGCGCTTGCGCAGCCGCACCGACTTCGGCGTCACCTCGACCAGTTCGTCGTCGCCGACATAGGCGATGGCCTGTTCGAGCGACATGCGGCGCGGCGGGGTGAGGCGCACCGCCTC